>JANMVY010000142.1:0-1734 GCA_031393535.1 Actinomycetes bacterium
CCAAGTTCCAGGTGAACGGCCAGTCGTGCCTGTGCGCCAACCGGGTCTTCGTCCAAGAGGGCGTGGCCGAGGCGTTCACGGCCAAGCTCACCGAGGCGGTGCGGCGACTCACGGTCGGTCACGGGTCTGCCGCGGGCGTCGATGTCGGTCCGCTCATCGACGAACGGGGCTACGAGAAGGTTGCGGCGCACGTCGCCGACGCGCAGGCCAGGGGTGCCCGAGTCACGGTCGGCGGAAGCCGGGTTGAGGGTGACGGTTTCGCGGGTGGGTTCTTCTTCGCCCCGACCGTTCTGGCCGACTGCACCGACGACATGTTGTGCGCCACCGAGGAGACCTTCGGCCCGGTCGCTCCTGTGCTGCGCTTCGCCACCGAGGACGAGGTGATCACGCGGGCCAACGCCGGTCGCTACGGGCTGGCCGCCTACCTGTTCACCCGCGACCTGGGCCGCGCCATGCGCACGAGCGAGCGACTCGAGTTCGGCATCGTGGGTGTCAACGACGCGATGCCCGCGAGCCCGACTGCGCCGTTCGGTGGGTTCAAGGAATCGGGACTCGGGCGCGAAGGCGGCCACGACGGCATCAGCGCCTTCCTGGAGACCAAGCTGGTGAGCTTCGTGCCGTGAGGTTCCCCCGAAGCATCACCCGAGGTTGATGCCCGCCCGCGCTCGTATGTGGGCGGCCCGTTCGCGGGCCTCGGTGATCAGCGCGGCCTCGTCGAAGCGAGTGACCACCCGGTCGCGCATCAGCCATTCGCCGTCACACAGCACCGACTCGACGTTCTCGGTCTTCATCGAGGTGACGAGCGCGCGGGCGAGGTCGGCGGCCGAGCACATGTTCGCGGTGCCCGGGTCGACTATCACGACGTCGGCGGCCTTGCCGACGTCGAGCGATCCGAGCTTGTCGCCCACGCCCAGCGCAGTCGCGCCCGACTGCGTCGCCATGCGCAGCACGTCGGCCGCGGGCAGCACGGTGGGGTCGCAACGGACACCCTTTTGGAGCATCGACGCGATCCACATCTCGTCGATCATCGACATGCGGTTGTTGGCCGGGGCGCCATCGGTGCCGAGCGCCACGAGCACGCCGGCATCGACCATGTCGGCGATGCGCGGGATGCCGAGCACCCGGAGGTTCGACGCCACGTTGTGCGACACGGGTGTGCCCGTTTCGGCGAGCAGCGCGATCTCGTCGTCGTCGACCCACACCACGTGCACGGCAAGGAACGCGGGGCTCAACACACCCAAGCGGGCGAGGTGACGCACCGTGGAAGTGCCCCTCGTGCGGCGCACGTGGTCGTTCTCCTCGGGCACCTCGGCCACGTGCATCTGCACCACGGTGCCGAGCGCGGCCGCGCGGTCGACGGTGGTGCAGATGAGGTCGTCGCTGCAGTTGAAGATCGTGCGCAACGTGAACGAGAACCGCAGTCGACCGGTGCCGTGCCACCGGCGAGCGAGGTCGCTCTGGTGGTCGAGCACATCGGTCGTGGATTCGCGTTTGTCGGCGGGCACGCCGTCCCATTGGTCCATTGAGCTGCGGCCGAGGAATGCCCGGATGCCGCTTGTCGCCAGGCCGCGTGCCATGCCGTCGACGTGTTGACCGCCGGGATCCGCGATGAGGGTGCACCCGTTGCGGATCTGCTCGAGCGCACACAACTGCGCGCTGATCTCGCAATCGTCCTCGGTGAGTGCCGCCTCATAGGGCCAGATGCGTTCGTGGAGCCACGTGAGCAGGTTCACG
>JANMVY010000171.1:0-7390 GCA_031393535.1 Actinomycetes bacterium
CGAGGTGGGCGCCGACGCGATCGGTATGAGCGGATTGCTCGTGAAGAGCACGCTCATCATGCGAGACAACCTCCGCGAGCTGAACTCACGCACGCTGTCCGACATCCCGGTGCTGCTCGGCGGCGCCGCGCTCACGCGCACCTATGTCGAACGGGACCTACGCGATGTGTACGACGGTCGCGTGTTCTACGGCAAGGACGCGTTCGAAGGTCTGCACGTGATGAACCGCATCATGGAGCTCAAGCGCACGGGTACCGACGATCCCGACTGGGGTCGCACACCGAGTGGCCGAAACCTGCCCGCACGTTCCGCGATCGCCCCTATCGACCTGGCCGACATCCCCGCGCGCGCTCCCGATGTCGAGACTGACAACGCGTTGTTCGTGCCACCGTTCCTCGGCGCGAAGATCGTGAAAGGTCTCGCCCTCGACGACATCGCGGCGTACATCAACGAGACCGCGCTATTCCGCAACCAATGGCAGTTCCGCCCCGAGGGCACCGAGACCGACGACGAGTTCAAGACGCGCATCCGACCTCGCTTGCGCGCCGAGCTCGCCAACGCCAAAGCGAAAGACCTCCTCGTGCCGCAAGTCGCGTACGGCTACTTCGCGGCGAACGGCGACGGTAACGATCTCGTCATATGGACCGACGACACGCGCACGACCGAGCGCATGCGTTTCGGGTACCCGCGCCAAAGCAAAGCGCCGTTCTTGTGCATCGCCGACTTCTTCCGCCCGATCAACTCGGGCGAAGCCGACTACGCGGCCTTCCACATCGTCACCATGGGCGAACGAGTGAGCAATGAGACCGCGACACTGTTCGCCGCGAACAAGTATCAGGATTATCTGATGCTGCACGGCCTCGGGGTCGAGATGGCCGAGGCGCTCGCCGAGTACTGGCATCGCCGAATTCGCGAAGAATGGGGCTTCGCGTCCCATGACGGACCGAGCCTCGCCGGTTTGTTCCGCCAGCAATACCGCGGCGGCCGGTACTCGTGGGGTTACCCGGCGTGCCCCGACCTCGAGGACAACGCGAAGGTCGCCGACCTGGTAAACGCGGACCGCATCGGCATCGCGTGCAGCGAGGAAACGAGCTGGCAGTACCAGCCCGAACAAACCACCTCGGCACTCATCTGTCATCACCCACGCGCGAAGTACTTCGTCGCCCGCTGACCGCGGCCACGGGCCCGTTGGCGGCGGTCAGCCCGCCGACAGCGCGAGAGCGATCGCCGCAGCGTCGAGGTTGGCGCCCTCGATGTGCGCCACCTGATGACAGTCGCCGGCCACATGCACCCTGATACCGGCGGCGCGCAGTGCGTCGGCGAGCCAGGGCGCCGGCGTGACCGATGAGGCGACGATGACGGTTTCAGCGGCGATGACGCGCTCGATGTCGTCGACCCGGACGACAAGCGAGTCGGCCTCGATGCGCAGCAGTGCAGCGCGCGCGACGAGTTCGATGCCGTGCTTCTCGGCATCGGCCACGAGCCGGAAGCGGCCCGGCAAACCCAACTCGAGGCCGAAGACGTGCGTGTGCTCGATCACGGTCACCTCGCGCCCCCGACGCCGGCAGAGCTCGGCGAGGCTGAGACCGGTCTTGCCGCCGCCCAGCACCGCCACTCGTGCACCGACCGCGGGACCGTCGTCGTGGAGCCAACCCGCGAGCTCGGGGACCGTTTGTACGTGCCCCAGCTCAATGCCCGGGACGGTGGGCCGACCCCATGTTCCGCCGGTGGCCACGACGACTTCGTCGGCACCCGCGGCGAGCACCTCGGCCGCCGTGGCGCGCTTGGCGAGCACGAAGGTGACATCGGCCTGCTCGGCCTGACGGATGAGCCACCCGAGATAGCGGTCGAGCAAGGTGTCGGCCGCGCCCGCGTGCACGAGCATGCCGCCGAGGCGCGCACCCGCTTCCCACAGCTCGACACGGTGGCCTGCGCCCGCGAGCACCCGTGCCGCCTCGAGGCCGGCCGGGCCACCGCCGATGACGAGCACGCGCCGCGGCGTCGGCGCGGTACCGATAACGAGATCGTGTTCACGACCGGTCTGCGCGTTGGCCACGCAATGCACCGAGTCGCGGATGAAGATGTTGCCGATGCAGCGGTACTGATAGATGCACGGCCTGATGTCGTCGCTGCGGCCCGCCGCGAGCTTGTTCGGCAGATCGGGGTCGGCGAGGAGCTTGCGACCCATCACGATGAAGTCGGCCTTGCCGTCGGCGAGGACCTCATCGGCTTCCTCGGGTTCCATGCGCCCGAACGTGATCACCGGTACCGACACGCGCGCCCGCAGGATGCGCGCGTAGTCGGTGAGCGAACCGGGGGCGCCCTTCGCATAGGTGTGCGGCGCGTACCCGTCGGTGGGCCCTGTGGCAACGTCGGTGCTCGCGTACGCCGTGAGGTGTACCGCATCGATTCCGGCCTCGATGGCGAGCTCGATGACGCGGAGCTGCTCCTCGAAGATCTCACCTTTCACCTTGTGGTGCTCGACCGCGTTGATGCGAATCCACAGGGGATACTCCGGCCCGACGCGGGCACGTATCGCCCGGAGGATGTCGCACAGCAGCCGGGCACGATTCTCGACCGACCCGCCCCAGCCGTCGGCGCGGTCGTTCATGGAAGGCGTGAGGAACTCGTCGATGAGGTACCCGTGTCCGGCATGCAACTCGACGCCGTCGAAGCCGGCCCGTTGGCACCGCTCGGTGGTGTCGACGAAGCGCTCGACCACCCAGGCGAGGTCGCTCTCGTTCGCGATCTGATAGTCGAGCTTCGATGTGGGTTGGGTGTACGCCCACATCATCGCCTCGACTTCGCCGCTCGTGACCATGCCCATGATGTGGTCGGGCTTGGGCGCCTTCGGCACCGCCGGCACCAACATGGGTCGCCCGTTCGCAGTGTCGAGCAGCGACATCTGCCCGTTGTGGGTGATCTGCGCCGCGATGCGTCCACCATGGCGGTGCACGCGGGTCGTGAGGTCGATGAGACCGGGGAGATAGCGGTCATCGGAGGCTGCGGTCTGGCGGGCGTCGAACGAGCCGTAGGGGTACGACACCGAGACCGAACCGACGAGAAGCAGACCCGCACCGCCGCGCGCCCGAGCCTCGAAGTACGCAGCCTGGTTGTCGCTCACCGTGCCGTCGGCGTTGGACAGGCAGTCGCCCATCGGTGCCATCACGATGCGATTGCGAAGCTCGAGTGTGCCGATGCGGCCGGGTGCGAGCAGATGCGAAAAGGCCATGGTTTCCCCCATGCGGCGCACGCTAGCCCTGTGGCGGCTTTTCGTCGTGCGCCACCACACCAAGTAGCGTCGCCGCCGATGAACGCCGGTGCCGTCGAGATGCAATCGCTCGCCCTCGCGGGCGTGGCCGCGCACGGTCTCGAGCGGCGCCATGACGATCGCGGTTCGGAATGCTTCGCCCGGTACCTTCCGACGAACGGCACGACCGGCCACGAGCAGACCCTCGTCGTGCGTTCCCATCGAGGTGTGCTGCGCGGGGCGTACGCCCACCCGTCCACGGCGGCGAACCTTTCGCTGGTCGAAGGGTCCGCCCTGATCGGCATGCACGACCTCCGTCCGGCTTCACCGACCTACGGTCGCAGCGTCACCATCGAGCTCGGCGAACGCCATGCCCTCGCCGCGGTACGCGTGCCGGCTGGTGTCGCCTACGCACTGTGGTTCACGGCGGCCTCGGTGCACGCGCTCGCGACCGAGCGAGTTGTCGGCCTGGTCGACGAGTACACGTGCCGGTGGGACGACCCGGGCCTCGGCTTCCGGTGGCACCCCGTCGACCCGGTGCTGTCCGCGCGCGACGCGCTCGCGGGCTCGCTCAATGCGTTGCGCACCAGCGTCGCCGCCGCGCTCGGCTGAACCGCGCGCAGCACGTTCCCCCGTTCTGCCCGCACGACGCGGTCCAGGGAAATGAACGGTCGGCAGAGGGGTCACGCTGAGCCAAGAGTTGTCCCGCGAGCGTCAAAGGACGGCCACGTTGGGGTGAAGACGGTCGATCACCCCGCCGGGGCAGGTTTGCGCAAGACGATGAGGTGGTTGTTCGCTTCTTCTTCGAGATCGCCGAGCGAGAGCAGCATCGCGAGCGGGAACGCCACGATGCTCGTGAGCACACCCACCGGGAACAACGCCCAGAACCGCCATCCGCGCCGCACACCGGGGTGGGCGTAGCCGCCGACCCCGAACGCCGCGGGGTATTGCAACAAGAGCCGTGACGCCGTGGTCGACCAGGCGCCACCCATCGCGTGGTATTCCAGGACCTCGGCCCCGAGACGCGACGCGGCCTCTTCGAGCCAATACCTGGTGAGGTTCTGGAAATGGTGCGGCGCATGGTGGATGTTCGCGGTCTGTGCGCCATCACCACGAGGGTGGCCCCGGGCCGCGCCACCCGGTACAACTCCTCGATCATGCGGATCGGCTCGAAGACGTGCTCGAGCACCTGGATCGACAGCACGGTGTCGTAGGACGCGTCGGGAAGTGCGAGTGCACACCCGTCACCCACGATGCCGGCGACACGTGCATCCGCGACGTGCGGCAGGTCGGACGCACTCGGCTCGACGACGGTCCAGCGCGTGAAGTCGACGCCTACGTCGATCGCGGTCGCCACGAACGAGCCACCCCCCACGTCGAGCACGTCGCCGGAACAGTGCGTCTTGAGGACATCGAAGAGGGCGCGGTAGCGGAGGTCGCGCCCCCGGTACCGCAACGCGGTCACGAGGTTTCGTCCGGGAAATGCGCGTGCGGTCATGACGGACGTGAACGCTACCGGGGGACATTCCCGCCTGGGTGTACGTACCTTCGAGTTGAACCGGCGCGGGCGCTCAGCCGGGGTTCGGCAGCTGCTGTTGCACGGTCACCGTCGACGCGAAGATGTCACCGCGGAGACGGACGCGCTCGAGCACTTCGCTTGCGGTGAACTCGAGCGGCTCGCCGTGGGTGCCGGCCGCGACCTCGTCCCACGAGAGCGGGGTCGACACCGTCGGGCGGTCCCTGCCCCGCAACGAGTACGGGGCGATGGTCGTCTTGTGTCGCGAGTTCTGCGACCAGTCGATGAACACCTTGCCGCCGCGCACCGACTTGGCCATCACCGACACGACATCGTTCGGCAGGCGCCGCTCGAGCAATTGGGCGACCGCGAGAGCGAACGACGACGCGTGTTCGTGGGTGTGGGGCACGTTCAGCGGTACGTACAACTGCAACCCCTTCGAGCCGCTCGTCTTCGCGAACGCGGCGAGACCGAGCAGATCGAGCACGTCGCGGATCTCGAGCGCGACCGCGCAGCATTCGACGATCGTGGCCGGCGTACCGGGGTCGAGGTCGAACACGACCATCGTCGGCGATTCGATGTCGACGCCGCGCGCCATGGGCGCGTGGATCTCGAGCGCGGCGAGATTGGCACTCCAGGCCAACGCCGCCACCTCGTCGATGCAGCAGTAGTCGATCTTCCCGCCGCGGTCACCCGGTCCGAGCGCCACGGTCACCCATTCGGGGCGATGCGACGGGCAGCGCTTCTCGAAGAATGCCTCGCCCGTGACGCCATCAGGCCAGCGGCGCAGCGTGACACCACGCCCGCGGATGTGCGCCAACATCACCGGCGCGATACGCACGTAGTAGTCGATGACGTCGGCCTTCGTGAACCCGACCAACGGATACAACACCTTCGCCAGATTCGACACAACCAGGCGTCGGCCGTCGATTTCGACGGTGGTGCGATCGGGCGTGGCGGCCATGATCAGCCCGTCAGGCGGTCTTGCGTGTGCGAGCCGACCGTCGGATGTCGCGTGCGTGCATCCTTCGCAGCCCTGACGCTCGCCTCGAGCGCGGCGAGCAGATCGACCACCTTGTCGTTGCTCGGGGCCTCGACGAGGGGGACGAGATCGGTTGCGCCGGCCGCCTTGCGCTCGACCAGGTCGAGCACCGATTGACGATAGGTGTCGTGGTGCTTCCCAGGTGCGAACGCTTCGGCGAGCGACCCGATGAGTTGCTCGGCCATGGCCATCTCGCGTTCGTTGAGCTCGACGCGGGCCAGTGCGTCGAAGCCGCCGATCTCCTCCGGTCGCACGATCTCGTCGTCGTAGACCATCGTCGACAGGAGCAATCGGCCATCTTGGGGGCGTACCGCGGCCAAGTACTGCTTCGTGCGCATGACAAAGCGGGCAATGCCCACCTTGCCGGTCTCGGTCATGGCCGCGGCGAGCAGCTTGTACGGCTTGAGCGTGGCCTCGTCGGGCACGAGGTAGTACGCCGAGTCGTAGTACAGCGGATCGATGTCGGCGAGGTCGACGAACTCGAGGATGTCGATGGTGCGCACCGCTTCGGGGTCGAGCGACGCGAGCTCGTCGTCGGTGATCGTGACGTACTCACCCGACGACAGCTCGTACCCCTTCACGATGTCGTCGTAGGACACCTCGGAGCCGTCGGCCGACGACACCCGCTTCTGCTTCACCCGCGCGCCGGTACGTCGGTCGATCTGGTTGAACGTGACGTTCTTGCGCGACACCGCGCTGTACAGCTTCACCGGGATGCTCACGAGGCCGAAGCTGATCGACCCACTCCAGATGGCTCGTGCCATTGCTTCTCCGATCGCGCCAGGAAACGCTACTCGCCCCAGCCCCCAGCCCCCACCCCCGCCTCAGGCGAGGAGTGCGCGCGCGACGAGGTCCATACCGAACCCGGTGAGGATGGCGAGGTACATCAGACCCGTCGCAGCCATGACCGCCGAATAGGCGCGCTCTTTCAGGGCGGCCCGAGTGACGCCGACGAGCGCGATCGTCGTGATCGCACAGGCCACCCAGAACCAGCCGAGCAGCCCGTTGTAGTGGTCGTCGATCGAGCCGTCGAGCACCGACACCATGCCGATCGGCCACAGCATCACCGCGAGCTCGAAGGGCCAGACTGCCGCGTTCCAGCGAACGAGCTCGAGGATCGGCGCCCGCGCGAGACCGGGCTGTACGAGGTACCAGTGGCCGAGGAGCATGGCATCGGTGATCACGCCCAGGAACGCGGCGCCGATCACCACGCGGGCCACGGCGAGCACGGCCGGGTCGCCCGCATCGATGCCCGCGGCCACGAGTCCGACGAGTCCGATCACGGGCGCGACCAGATCGAGGATCGGCGGGAACTCGGATGCGCCCTTGTCGAAGGTCTGGGGCTCCCGATCAATGCCCGTCATGGCCGCGACGCGCTCGGTACGGCGTTCCTGTACCGCACGCTGGCCGGATACGCCGGCTCGTCGCCGCACCACCGAGACACCGAAGGCGGCCGCAGCCGCGAAAGCCACGAGCACCGACGCGACGTCGCGCACGATCACCGTGTCGAACGCGATGCCCACGACCGCGGCACCGATCGCGAACATTCCGTAGATACCACGCAACAGCCACCCGTACCCGA
>JANMVY010000179.1:0-2362 GCA_031393535.1 Actinomycetes bacterium
GCGAACCCTCCTGCGCCATGGTGAGTCTCCCTCGTTCGAAGAATGGTTGCGATCGACGACGAACGACCGGGTTCGTCAGCGCAAACGCTGGATGACCATGGCCATACCCTGGCCCCCGCCGACGCACATCGCCTCGACACCGAACTCCTTGTCGGCGTCGTCGAGACCGTTGAGAAGTGTGGTCATGATGCGGGCGCCGGTCATGCCGAACGGGTGGCCGATGGCGATCGCGCCACCGTTCGCGTTGAGCTTGTCCCACGAGATGCCGAGGTCGTCGGCCGATGGCACGACCTGCGCGGCGAAGGCCTCGTTGATCTCGAACAGGTCGATGTCGGCCACGGTGAGCTTGGCGCGACCGAGGGCCTGCATGATCGCATCGACGGGGCCGAGCCCCATGATCTCGGGGCTGAGTGCCGACACGCCGCTCGACAAGATGCGCGCGAGCGGGGTGAGACCGAGGGCCTTGGCCCGAGTATCACTCATCACGAGCACGGCCGCGGCGCCATCGTTCAGCGGGCAGGCGTTGCCGGCGGTGACGGTGCCGTTCGGCTTGAACACCGGCTTGAGGCCGCTGAGCGATTCGACGGTGGTGCCGGCGCGGATGCCGTCGTCCTTTGCAACCACGGTGCCGTCGGGCAGCGTGTACGGGCTGATCTCGCGCTCGAAGAACCCGTTGCCCGCCGACCGCTCGGCGCGGTTCTGGGAGAGACACGCGAACTCGTCCTGGCGTTGACGGCTGACGTGCTTGAGCTCGGCCACGTTCTCGGCGGTCTGGCCCATTGCGATGTAGATGTCGGGCAGGCCCGCCGGAGGGGTCCACGCGCCGCCTTCGCCGCCGCTGCGGGCCACGCTGCGAGCCTCGGATGCTTCAAAGCGTGCGTTGTGTGGACCGCGGTCGGCCGCGCCGAACTGGAAGCGGCTCACGGCCTCGACACCGCCGGCGATGAACACATCGCCTTCACCGGCGCGGATCGCGTGCGCGGCCATGCGGATGGTCTGCAACGACGACGAGCAGTAGCGGTTCACGGTGACACCGGGGACATCGAGCCCGGCGAGGATTCCGGCGGCGCGTGCGACGTTGAAGCCCGCCTCGCCCGCCGGTTGCGCACATCCCCAGATCACGTCTTCGACCAACTGGCCGTCGATACCCGATTTGCGAAGTATCTCACCGATGATGAATGCCGACAGGTCGTCAGGGCGAGCATCGACGAGCGAGCCCTTGTTCGCTCGGCCGATCGGGGTGCGGGCAGTGGCGACGATGACGGCTTCGGGCATGGGTGCCTCTTCTGACAGGCGGCAGCGCGCCGCGATCTGGAATGACGGCGCCAGGTTACTTGCCGCCGCCGCTCGCGCGTATTGGGGCGCGACCCGGGATGGTGAAGCGGAGCGCGAACCGGACCAGCGGTGGGGGAGTGTGGTGTCAGGCGAGCGATGCCGTGGCGGTGTCGCGCCCGGATCGCAACAATGTGCCCGCCCGATGTGCGGTGAGCGCGCCATCGGTCACGATCGGCCGACCGTTCACGATCACGTGCTCGACGCCGTGCGAGTCGGCGTAGAGCCGACCGGAACCGCCGGGGAGGTCGTACCGCATAGCGACGTCGTCGGTGCCGATGGTGTTCGGGTCGAGCACAACCACGTCGGCGTACCAACCCTCGCGTACCTGGCCTCGCTCCTTGATGCCATAGAGCTTGGCCTGCACGTCGGTCATGAGATGAATGGCTTCCTCGAAGGACAGCATCTGGCGTTCGCGGACCGCTCGCTGCAACATGCCTGTGGCGTAGTTGAACGAGGCGAGCAGGTCGAGGTGCGCGCCGGCATCGGAGGCGCCGATCACCGCGCGTTCGTCGCGCCAGATAGCGATGCGCGCTTTCCAATCGTCGTCGGTCTCGGGCGGCGTCGGTGTGCCGAAGCTGGTGTTGAGCTCATCGGCAACCGCGATGTCGCAAAGGACGTCCCACGCGTCGCGTCCCTGTGCCTTTGCGATGTCGCCCACCAGGAGGCCTCGGTACTGTTCGTTCTCGGGTGCGACAACGTCGAAGATAACCTTGTTCGACCAGTTCGCCAAGGCGAGCATTGGGTTGTCCGGCTGTTGCGCACGCGCGTTCAAGGCGTTGCGGGCCGCCTTGTCACGGAAGAGCGCGAGCTTCTCGTCGCGCGACGCGAGCATCGGCCCCTCCCATTCGGGCATCGCGTCGAGCACGAATCCGCTCGCCAAGGACAGGCGCACGCCGAAGCTGATGGGCATGGTGAGCGCGACGACCTTGCCGCCCTTGCTTCGCGCGTAGTCGCTCGCGGCCAGCTTGCCGAGGCAATCGTTGTAGTTGCCCTTGGTGACGGTCATGACGTTCCAGTTGATCGCGCG
>JANMVY010000182.1:0-3314 GCA_031393535.1 Actinomycetes bacterium
GGTGCCAGGTTCGCGATCGCGCGGATGACGTCGACGCGACCGAAAGTCGACGCCTTCTCCGTCAATCCGCTGGCGCCGACCAGGTGATCGTCGACCCTGCGTGCGTGCTCGGCGGTGAGTTCCAGCGGTGCGGCGTGACCCAACACGAGACGTAGCTGCTCTGGTCCGAACCCCAACGACGAAGCCGTCGCGTGCCACGTCGCGAACAGTGACGTGGTGTCCACCTCACGTTTCGTGCGCCGTGTCGACACAGCCGCAGTGCGCGCCGCGGCCGCCGATGATGTGCCGGTGATCGCGAGTTGTTCTTCGATCTCGATGCGCCGCGTCGAGAACGCTCGCAGCACGACCGGTGGTACACCGGCGATCTCCGCTGCGCCGCGCTCGACTGGCGTCCACGACACACCGAGAGTGCGGGTGAGGTGATGGCGGAGCTCGGCCTGATACAGATACCCCGCCGCAACACGATGACTGTAAAGGTGGCGGGCGTCGAGTGTCCCCCACCGTCCATCCACGCCCAACACGACGTTGGGGACCAAGACATGGGTGTGGAGCTGCGGGTCGCCGTTACGCGATGTGCGATGACGGAACCCGGCCGCCAACAAACCGTGCGTCTCGATCACCTCGACGCCTCCTGCCCCGCGGCGGGTGAACGCCGCGTTGCGTTCCACGAACCCAAGCGCCGCAACGACCGCGTGTTCGTGCGCATCGCGGACCGCGAGGTTCACACCCGGGTCACCGAGCGCCCACAACACCGAAACCGACTTCGGCGCCTCTCGTCTAGGTAGGCCGCGCTTGCGGGTCGCGTCTCGTACTCCATCGTGTACTTCGGGGACCCGTGAGCTGCGCATGTACTTTCTCCAGTTCCGTCAGACGCCGAGGCCAGCTGACCTCCATTCGACCAGCGCAATCGACGACATGGCGGTCATTCTCGCGCGGACCCGGGGGCGGGCATGACCATGACACCGATCACGGTGTCAGCATCGCCGTAGCGGTCGCCGCCCTCATCGGCGAACATCGAATCGAATGGACTACACCCGCCGCTGGGTCCAGTCCGCCCCGCCCCGCCCCGCCCCGCCCCGCCCCGCCCCGCCCCGGCACGGCACGGCACGGCAGCGAAGCGCTGCCGGTAATCCCCACGGCGCCAAGTCCCGGCGCGTCTCTGCGCGCGATCTGCGCGCGTAGCACCGGCAAACAGGGGTACGAATCGGATCGGAAGGGTAAGCCACAAAGGGCCCCCGAACTGGCCTTTCACGCAATTGCGCAGGTCACGAGATCGCCAAGAGACGGCTTTGGGGCAGGGGGAACCGACCTCCACTTGATCGTTGCCAGGTTTTTCGGCACCCCGATTCTCTCGGGGCAACCCCAACGATCAGTGGATGGTCATCCCACCACAAAACACCAGGTCACAGCCCCAACAACCTATCCGCGCGGCCTCTTACTTCGATGACGTTTTCGGTCCATCGACAGTCCCTCGTCCCGGCCGTGTTGCAGGCTCATGCCCCAACTTGTACGATTCGTACATGACAGAGTTGGCTGTGAGCGAAGCCCGTGATCATCTCGCGGAAGTGATTGAGGAGGCCCGCCGGTCGGGCGAACCGGTCTTCGTCACGCGTCGAGGCCGCCGTGTCGCGGTGATCATCGACGCCGACGTCTATGAGCGGGTCGTCGATGCCGCCGAGGACGCCAGCGATCGCCGCGAGCTCCAGGCCGCTCGTGACGAGGACGACTATGTGCCCTGGGACGAGGTCAAGGCCGATCTGGGCCTGGTGTGACGACGTACCACGTCGACATCGCGCGCCGTGCCGTCAAAGCTCTGGCCGCGCTCCCCCGGCGCGAACAGCAGAGGATCCGCGCCGCGATCGATCTTCTCGCCGACAACCCGCGACCGCCGGGATGCGTGGCCATGACCGGCGAAGCTCACGCCTACCGCGTACGAGTCGGCGACTACCGGATCATCTACGAGGTGCTCGAAGACCGACTCGTCGTCCAAGTCGTCCGCGTCGGCCATCGACGCGACGTCTACAGGAAATAGTGACCTCATCGGGAGGCTCCCGGCCGGGCGGACGCAGGGTGATTGCGAGCGGATCTTGAGTGGCCAGGACGCGTGTCCCCGAACACGCGGCCGAGGTGTCTCCGACCGCCGGCTCAACAGCACCCAACGTGGATGAGGAGGAGCGGCACCGAAGCGCTGCCGTGCCGACTTCGCTCACGGTCAATGTCCGCTTGGTGCCATCGAGTGTCGTCGGCTGCGATTGGGTGCGGTTCTTTCCATCGATCGCACCGCGCGGGAATCTCTGGTCCAACCGACGTCACCGATGTCAGCGGGGTCAAACACCAACAACGCCACCACCAGCGCCTCACACGGCGGTTTTCAGCAGCCTGTTCATACTGAGCCGGTGGCTACTTGGAGCGGCGACGTTTCCGTCGCCACTGCCGTCCGAGGAAGCTGCTCCTTGCGGCCGCCCTGTGTTCGTCGACCGCGTGTTGATCGGCGGCTCGCGCACCGGCGGCTTGCCTCGGGTCGAGCTTGTGGTGCCAGTCGACTTCGCCACGGGTGATGAAGTAGTGGGAGTTACACATCAGGCCCGTTGCGGCGACTGAGGGCGACAGGGAGATTTCGCCGTCGAATGTGATCCGATACCTGGCCGGCGAGAGTTTCGTTACGACCTCGGCGCCGCATCCACAGGGGCAGATGTGCCCGGCGGTCGAGTAGGTCGTCGATATGTAAAGGATGCCTGGGGCCAGCGGGGTGGGGAACGCTTCGACGAACTCGGCGACGTAGCGTTCGTTGGGGTTCACTCGGCGTCCCCGTTTCGGAGCTCGTTGAGGTAGAGCTTGTAGACGATCTCGGTCGCCGCGGTGTGGCTGGCGTAGATGCCGAGCCAGCGCTTCCACTGGATCACGGCGTGCACGGCGTTGAGGGCGTTCAGGTCCGCGACCTGGATGTTGCTGTTGTAGTCGTCGTCGCCGGGTGCGGCGGCGAGCGACGTGGGCAGCGTGATGTTGCCGCCCGGCAGGTAGGTGGTGACCTTCATCAGCCCGGTGAGACCGGCCTCGGCCTGACTGATGCCCATGCCGACGTCAATGAACGCGATGCCGCGCTTGCGCAGCCAGGCCATGATTGCCGGTCGTTCGTCGGCGTCTGCAGCTGCGAGGAAGGCGAACGTGACGTTCTCGAGCAGGTGCAGATTCGCTGTGGTGAGGTGTTCGGGGTGGGCCTGGATGCCGGTGTGCATGCGCGAGTACTCCTCGGCGAAATACTCGGCCTTGTTCCGTCGGGCTTTCAGCGCCTCATGTGCGGCAGCGCCCGGGGC
>JANMVY010000197.1:0-1914 GCA_031393535.1 Actinomycetes bacterium
GGCGCGACGCGCTCACGACCATGGCCTACGCCACGCTCGGTACCGCGCTGTCGGTGATGATCGGCATTCTCGGTGGCATCGCGATCAGCGAGACCTGGTGGAAGCGCGAGGGGTCCGGTCGTGCCCGCCCCATGGGAACCGGCGGTCGCCGGGCCGGCTGGTACGCGAACCGCGCCGCCTGGGGAATCCCCCGCGGCATCCACGAGGCCGTATGGGGTCTCTACCTCATCAACATCCTCGGGCGAGACCCGCTTGTCGGCATTCTCGCGATTGCAATCCCGTTCGGTGCGATCACCGCGAAGGTCTACGCGGACCTGATCGATGAGCACGCGCAGGGCGCGTACGCCGCCCTTCGCGCGGCAGGTTCGGGACGCGTCGCCGCGCTCTCGTACGGCGTCTTGCCCCAGACGTTCCCCGACCTTGTGTCGTACACGTTCTACCGGTTCGAGTGTTCCATCCGCTCTGCGGTGATCCTCGGGATGATCGGTGCGGGCGGCCTCGGATTCCGCCTGTCGCTGAGCTTCCAGGCCCTCGCGTACCGCGAGATGTGGACGACGATCTACATGCTCGTGCTCATCAGCGCGATCGCGGACCGGTGGGGATCGTCCTTGCGTCGCTCGCCCACCCGGCGACAGGTGCGCACGTCGATCGTGCTCGGGGTCGTCCTGTGCTTCGCGAGCATCGCGCGACTGCGCCCTGATCTCGGCCGTGCGTTGTCACCGCGCACCCGCTCGCTCGTCGTAGATCTGGTCGAGCGCTCGTGGCCCCCCAGCCCGCCGCGCGACGGTTGGTGGGGTCTCATCGAACGCTCGATCGACACGTTCCAGATGTCACTCCTGGCTATCGCGTTCGCCTCCACATTGGCGATCCTCACCGCCTTTGTCGCAGCTCGCGGCGGCGTGGCACCCGCGCGTCGGGCCACCGCCGCGCTCGCCCGCCTCCTGCTGCTCGTGACGCGTGCCATCCCGCCACCGGTGTGGGCGCTCCTGGTGCTCTTCGTCCTCTACCCCGGTCCGCTTCCCGGGGCGGTGGCACTCGGCGTCTACAACTTCGGAATCCTCGGCCGGCTGTGCGCCGAAGTGGTCGAGAACACCGACCCCACCCCGGCGCGAGCCCTCTACACCCTCGGCGCACCGCCGACAACCGTGTTCGCGTACGCGACCGTGCCTCTCTCGTTGGGCCGCTTCGCGGCGTACTCCCTCTATCGATGGGAAGTCGCGTTGCGCGAGACGGTGATCGTCGGCGTCGTCGGCGCGGCAGGACTCGGTCGGTTGCTCGAGCAACAGCGCGCGGCGTTCGACTACAGCGGGATGTTCGCGACGGTGCTCGCGCTCTTGACGCTCTCGTTGGTGGTTGATGCGATCAGCGGTGCGGCGCGTCGCTCGTTTCGATGAAGGTGACGTCATCGGGTCAGCCACGATGCGATGATGGGTCGGTTCGACGCGCAGAACGACGAGGTCACCCATGTCCACCGCCACGAGCATCATCGCCGATCTCAAGGTCATCGATGTCGACGCGCACATCACCGAGTCGGCCGACCTGTGGACCTCACGTGCGCCCGCGGCATACGCCGATCGCGTGCCACGCGTGATCGACACCGCGAACGGCTTGTTCTGGATGGTCGACGGCGTGCAGTTGGGCAGGGCACTCGGCGGCAGCGTCATCGCCCGAGGCCGCACCAAGGTACCGGGCACAGCCTTCATGGGTTGGACCGCCGATGTGAGCGACCCGTCGTCGTACGACATGGTCGAGCGCGTCAAGGTCATGGACGACATGGGTATCTGGGCGCAGATCCTGTACCCGAACGCGGCCGGGTTCGGCAGTCAGGCGTTCGCCAAGGTCGTCGACCCTGAACTACGCCGTTTGTGCGCATCGATCTTCAACGAGGCGATGCTCGAGATTCAAGAGACGTCG
>JANMVY010000204.1:0-8465 GCA_031393535.1 Actinomycetes bacterium
GAGGAGACGCACACAATCGCGGTCAGCCAGGGTGAGATCCGTGTGCGGGTGTACCGGCCACGCGCCGATGCCGTACTGCCCGGCTACCTCTCGATCCATGGCGGCGGCTTCTGGCTCGGGAACATCAATCTCTACGACCACAGCTGCCGCGCGCTCGCCGCTGCGGTGGACTGCGTGGTCGTTGCCGTCGGCTATCGACTCGCTCCGGAGCACCGATTCCCCACCGCAGCGGAGGATTGCTACGCGGCGTTGTGCTGGATGGTCGCCAACGCGACCGACATGGGCATCGACACCAACCGCCTCGCGGTGGGCGGCGGCAGCGCCGGCGGGAACCTGGCTGCGGTCGTTGCGTTGATGGCTCGCGACCGGCAAGGGCCACCACTGCGAGCCCAAGTGCTCGACATCCCCGTCACCGACCTCACGATGCAGTCGCCGTCCATCGAGTCGAACGGCGTCGGCTACGGCCTCACGAAATCCTCAATGGAGGAATGCCGCTCGTACTACGCGCCCGAATCCGCCGACTGGACCAACCCCTACGCGTCACCGTTGTTGGCGAGCAACCATGCCCGTCTGCCACCGGCGTGCGTCACCACGTGTGAGTACGACCCGCTCCGCGACGAGGGCGAGCAGTACGCCATGGCGCTCGTCGCAGCCGGAGTACCGGTGACCATGCAACGTGCGCTCGGCCACATCCACGGTACCCATCACATGGTCGGCCTGGCGCCTGACGCCGAGGTGTTCGACCAGCGCGTGCACACGTTCCTTCGCCAACACCTCCACGGAGCCTGACCGATGCCTCCCCGTTCCATCGACTGCTGGGTCAACGTGCACATGGGTGACTTCGCGCCGCCCGCACATCTCGTGCGCGTGAAAGAAGACTACCTGCACGGCGGATCCGACTTCTTCCGCAGCTTCTCGCCGGAAGAGATGCTCGAGGTCATGGACGAGCACGGCATCGAGCGCGCCATCATCAGCCACAGTGGCGAAGGCAACCCACGATCACTCGACTTCGTCGAACGTTTCCCCGAGCGCTTCGCACTCTCGGTTGGTGTGAACCCGACGAAGATGATGCCCGAGATCTGGCGACTCGAATCGCTCGTGCGCAACCACCCCGTGGTGCTCGCACGCGTGGTCCCGTTCGACTGTCAGGTCGCGCCGAGCGACGCCGTGTACTACCCGCTCTACGCGAAGTGCGTCGAACTCGATCTTCCGTTGTCGATCAACACCGGCCTGCCCGGCCCTCCGGTTCCCGGCGAATGCCAGGACCCGATCCACCTCGACAAGGTGTGCTTCCGCTTCCCTGAGCTGAAGCTGTGCATGGCGCACGGTGCCGACCCGTGGTGGGGTGTCGCCATCCGCCTGATGATCAAGTACGCCAACCTGCACCTGATGACGTCCGCGTGGTCTCCGAAGCGCTTGCCGCCGGAGCTGTTGCACTTCATGCGCACGCGCGGCCAGGACAAGATCATCTGGGCATCGGATCATCCCGCGCTGACGATCCCGCGCACGCTGCCTCATGCATGGGCGCTTGACCTGCCGGCCGACGTGCTCGACAAGTACCTGTACGCGTATGCCGCGCGGTTGTTCTTCTCGCACAGTTGTGCTCGGTTCTGTTCTACGACGAGGCAGAGTCGGCCGACGACTCGAGGTTGGCTACGAAGCGGTCGACCATCGTGGCGAACTTCGCGATTTCGCGCGGGTGCCAGTCGATGAGCGACTCGGCAACGATCTCGTGCCACGCCTGTGACAACTTCGCAAGGTATTGCTGGCCCGCAGGCGTGAGGTCGAGCAGTACGGCGCGCCCGTCATCAGGATCGGCCGAACGCGACAGCAGGCCCCGCTGTTCGAGTGTCGCGACCTGGCGACTGGTGGTGGACACGTCGACACCGAGCACATGGGCGAGATCGGACAAACGAACCGGCTGCAACTCGCCGACGCGTGCCAACACGCCGTAGCCCGCCCGATCGACGGTGAAGCCCGACCGCTTGTGGACCGCCTCGTGGAAACGGAAGTTGCGCGACAGGCGGAAGATGGAGCCGAGCGCGCGCTCGACGAGCTCGATGTCCGCGACCAGATCATGGTCTTCAATCGTCTTGAGCAACTCCGACCGAGCCACGGGTCACACGGTACTCGCTTGTCAGATGGTTGGTTGGAGCAACTACATTGACATCGTGCCGATCTCTCCTTCGCCGACACTCGGCCGGCGACGCATCATCGTGATCCTGATCGGCCTGGTGTTCGGCAACATCATGGCCGGCGTCGAGGGCACGGTTGTGGCAACCGCCCGTCCCTTCATCGTGGCCGACCTGCACCGGTTCGATCTTTCGGCCTGGATCTTCGTCTCGTACCAACTCACGCAGGCCATCAGCACGAATCTTTGGGGCAAGTTCTCCGACCTGTTCGGCCGCAAGGTGCTGTACCAACTCTCGCTCGTCGTGTTCATGGCCGGATCGTTCACGTGCGGCATTTCGACCTCGATGCAGATGTTGATCGTGGGCCGGGCGATCCAAGGTGTCGGGTCGGGCGGCCTGTTCACGTTGTCGATGGTGATCATGGGCGACGTGCTCTCACCCCGCGAACGCGGCCGGTACGTCGGCTACATGGCGGGCACCTACGGCATGGCCACCGTGCTCGGACCGTTCGTCGGCGGCGCTATCGTCGACAACACCTCGTGGCGCTGGATCTTCTTCATGATGATGCCCTTCGGTCTCGCGGCTATCACGCTGGCCCAGATCAACCTGAAGCTGGCGTTCAAACGTCGCGACCGCAGCATCGACTACGCGGGTGTGTTCCTGCTCTCGGTGTGGGTCACGTCGTTCGTGCTCTACGCCGAGTTCGGTGGTGACCACGGCTTCACGTCGCCCAGCATGATGGCCCTGCTGGTGCTCGGCATACTTTCGCTCTTCGCGTTCATCCGCACCGAGCAACACGCAGTCGAGCCTGTGTTGCCCATTCGCCTCTTCCGCGACCGGACCTTCAGCCTCACGGCGGCCTCGCAGATGTTGAACGGCATCGTCACAATGACCATCGGCATCATGGCGCCGCTGTGGCTCCAGATCGTCGGTGGCGTCAACGCGACGAAGTCGGGTGTGCTCTCGACACCCATGGTGTTCGGCATGCTTGCTGCGAGCATCTTCACCGGCACGATGATGTCGCGCACGGGTCGCTATCGCATCTATCCCGTGCTCGGCAGCGGCCTGTTGTGCGGGGCGGCAACGCTCTTCGCGACAATCGGCCAGGGCACATCGAACCTGTTGCCCGCGTTGTACATGTTCATCGCCGGCGCAGGAAGCAACGGCACTTCGCAGGTGCTCACCGTCGCCGTGCAGAATCGAGTCCCCCACGGCGACCTCGGCATCGCGACCTCGGCCACCGCGTTTTTCCGCAGCCTCGGCCAGGTCGCCGGCTCGGCGGTGTACAGCGCGCTCCTCGTTTCGCGCCTCGACCACTGGCTTCCGAGACTCGTCAGCGATGGATCCATCGTCGATTCGCGACAGATCCGACAAGGCCCGAAACAGATTCGCGAGATGGCGCCGGGCACGCGGGACGGCATCATCGAGAGCTTCTCTCGTAGCCTCCACACGGTGTTCCTCTGGCTCATCCCCGTGTGCGTCATCGGGTTCGTCGTCGCGCTTGCAATACCTGAGCACCCGCTACGCGAGAACGCGGCCATCGGCGACGATGAGCTCGTCCCGACCGCCCACTGACAACGAGCTGCGACAATGGAAACAATCGAACAGCCGGCGCTCACCAAACGCCGCATCTACCTGCTGCTCACCGGGCTGTTGCTCGCGCAGATGATCGGGGCGATCGAGGGCACTGTGCTCGCCACCGCCGCGCCCACTATCGCCGCCGACCTCAGGGGCTTCGATCAGATCACGTGGGTCTTCATCGCCTACCTCATCACCTCCACGGTGACTACTCCGCTGTGGGGCAAGCTCTCCGACCTGTTCGGTCGTCGGCGGCTCTATGAGTTGTCGATCTCGACGTTCATGCTCGGCTCGATGCTCTGCGGCACCGCGACTTCGATGACCATGCTCGTGTGGTTCCGCGCATTGCAGGGCGTCGGCGCGGGCGGAATCTTCACCCTCACCATGACGATCATGGGCGATATCCTCCCGCCCCGCGAACGCGGCAAGTACCAAGGCTTCATGATGAGCGTGTTCGCCGTGTCCAGCGTGCTCGGACCGCTGATCGGTGGGCTCATCGTCGACAACACCACGTGGCGTTGGATCTTCTACATGAACATCCCACTGGGGCTCGCCGCGCTCGCAATCAGTCGCGTCACCCTCAAGTTGCCATTCCTCCGACGCGCCCACGACATCGACTACCGCGGTGCCGCGCTGCTCGCTACATGGGTGGTTGCCGCCTTGTTGGTCATGGAGCTCGGCCGGAGTTGGGGCTGGACCTCCGCTCGCTCGGTCGGCGCGATCATCGTCGCCGTCGTCGCGTTCGCGCTGTTCGTGCGCGAGGAGCGACGGGCCGGCGAACCGATCATCCCACCGCACCTGTTCCGCGAACGCATCGTGACCGTGTCCGCGATCATGTTGTTCGCGACGGGCGCAGTCATGTTCGGCATCACGATCTACGCTCCCATGTTCCTCCAGGTGGTCGCGGGGCAGAAGGCGACCAACTCCGGACTGTTGTTGGTTCCCATGACCATCGGGATGTTGCTCGGCTCCACCACCACCGGGCGCGTCTTCACGAAGACGGGTAAGTACCGCTGGTATCCGGTGGCCGGCGGAGTGCTGCAGCTTCTTGCGGCTGCGTTGCTGGCATCGATGGACCGCGGCACGAGCAAGTACTTCACCTCCGCGTACATGCTCCTGTTCGGCATCGGTGCCGGAATGATGTTCATCGTCACGCTCGTGGGGATCCAGAACCGCGTCGACATGCGCGACCTCGGCAGCGCGACATCCACCAACAACTTCTGCCGCTCGCTCGGCAACGCGTTCGGCACCGCGTTGTTCGGCTCGATCTTCATCGCGCGCCTCGATGACCAACTCACGCGGCGGTTGCCCGATGCAGGGCTGTCGGCGAAGACACTCAGCCGCAGCCCTGCGCAGATCCAGCGCATCACCGATCCGTTCGTGCGCGACGGCGTGATCGACAGCTTCACGCACGCGCTACAGATGGTATTCCTCGTGGGAGTGCCGCTCTGCGTCGTCGGCCTCGCGGTCGCGTTCTTCATGCCCGAGTACCCACTGCGCGATCACGCGGCCGTGGGAATGAGCCGCGGCGGCGCGACCGAGCCGACCGTTGTGCCAATCCGCTGACCGCCGCGTCCCGACTCCTGGCGTGACAACCCCTCCACGCGGCAAACTTCGCGACGTGAAACTGCCCCAACCCCTCGTCGATGCGCGTTGGCTCACCGCCCACGCGGACGAGGTCCGAGTCGTCGACAGCCGCTGGTACCTCGATCGACGCTCGGGCCGTGACGCCTACGAATCGGGCCATCTGCCGGGCGCGGTGTGGGTCGACGTCGACCGCGACCTCGCGGCACGCGCGACGCCGGGGGCGGGCCGCCACCCGCTGGCGACACCCGAGCACTTCGCGGCGGTGCTGTCACGGCTCGGCGTCGACCACCACACCGCGGTGGTGGTCTATGACGATGCCGGGGGATCGATCGCGGCACGGCTTTGGTGGATGCTGCGCATGCTCGAACACCCCGCGGCCGTACTCGACGGTGGGCTCGGCGCGTGGAGCGGTCCGATCGAACACGGGTGGCGCTTCGTCGGCTCACGGCCGTGCGCACCCCGACCCTGGCCGTCGACCCGCCTCGCCGACGCGGACGACATCGACGCATTGCGCGTGGACCCTCGTGCACTCGTGCTCGACGCGCGGTCATCCGCCCGATTCGAGAACGGTGACCCGAAGATCGACCCGCGGCCCGGGCATGTTCCCGGCGCACGCAGCGCGCCCTTCGCCGCGAATCTGACACGCGACGGGGTGATGCTCGACGAGGCAGCGCTCCGCGCCCGTTACGGTGCGCTCGGCGCGGCCGATGCCGCGGTCATCGCGTGCTATTGCGGCTCGGGGGTGACCGCCTGCCATGATCTGCTGGCGCTCGAGATCGCCGGGTTCGGGGAATCGACCCGTCTGTATCCCGGCTCGTGGTCGCAATGGGGTGCCGACAGCACACGTCCGGTTGCTACCGGATCGGACGGCTCCATTGATCAAGGAACGTGACATCCTCGATTGGTAGCCGTGGCCCGGGTCGGAAGTCGGTTCCGATCGTGTATGCGAGCGGGACCATGCACACCACGCTGTGCGTCCCCGGGATGGCGAGCAGCTCGCGCAGTTCGCGTTCGAAGAGCACGTGGGCCGTGGTGAACGTGCTGCCGAGCCCCCGGCTGCGCAGCGCGAGTTGAAAGCTCCACACGGCCTGGAACACCGAACCGAGCAGCCAGGTCGCACCGTTCAGGGTGGGGTCGTCCTCGATGCGTCCTTCGACGCACACGACGGCGACAACCGGCACACGATCGAAGACCGCTCCGAGGTGCAGCACCGACTCGCTGTGGCGAACACCGGCCGAATCACCCGACGCGCGACGTTGCGCGAGCAATGCGGTCATCGGTGGCGAAAGGTGCTCGCGATACCACGCGCCGATCGCAGCCCGACGTGTCTCGTCTTCGACCAGCACCCATCGCCACCGCTGCGCGTTCGACGCGTTGGGCGCGTACACCGACAGACGTAGGCAATCGAGCACGACCTCCCGCGGGACAGGGCGATCGAGATCGAGCCGCTTGCGAACCGCGCGGGTGGTGGAAAGCAGACGGTCGACCGTGTCGAGATCAAACGGAGCAGAGGTGTCCATGCCACCAGTCTGGTCGGCGCAGCTCCGGCGGCGCGGTTCGGCGGCGCGGCTCCGGCGGCGCGGGCCAAAACGCGTGCCGCCCGACCATCGCACCTGCGAACCCTCCCCCACAGGGGCTTCGCCACGATGGCCGGGCAGCACGGGCTCCCCCAGCCGAACTTCCCGGAGCGAACTCCGAGCGATCACATCCACCCGTATGAATTTGCAATTGCAAAGAGTTGGGTAGAAGGCTGAACGCAGCGTAGAAGTGGCAACAGGCACCGTCAATTGGGGCGGCCGGCTACTTCTCGGTAACGAAAGGGTGCCATGGCACGACCTGCACCAGCCGCGAACCGAGCCGTCGAGATCTTGAACTTCCTCGCCGCGCACCCGACCGAATCGTTCACGTTGTCCGAACTCGCGAAACATCTCGACATCAACGGCGCGTCCATGCACGCGGTACTCGCCGTGCTGACTGAGGCCGGCTACGTGGTACGCCACGTTGTTCATCGCACGTACTCGCTCGGCCCCGCCGTGGTCGCCCTCGGCGCGGCCGCCCTCGAACGCCATCACGGCATCGACCTCGCGCGCACAGAGTTGCGAAGGCTGGCCGCTGAGCTCGGGGTGCAAGTCGTGCTGACCACGGCGACCACCGACGACATCGTGTTCCTCGACCGGGCCGGCCGCTACACCGGCACCGATCCGAGCCCTCGGGTCGGCGGGCGCGTGCCACTCGTGCCGCCGCTCGGCACGGTGTTCCTCGCATGGGCACCCGAGGCCACGGTCGACGCGTGGCTCGGCCGTGTGGTCGACCCGTCTCCGGAGGAATACGACCTGCATCGGCTGAGCCTCGCGTCCGTGCGCAGTGTGGGCTACGCAGTGGGCCTTGATGTCGCGGCACGGGGCGAGCTCGGGCGAGCACTCGTCGAGATCACCGACTACCCGCACGCCACCGAACTGCACGCGAAGATCCAGGCGCTCGTCGCGCGTCTCGGGCACGAGGCCTACACGCTGCGCGTCGGTGACTCCGACCGCCACGATGTCAGCCTTGTCGCCGCACCGGTGTTCGGAACCAATGGCGAGGTCGTGCTCGCGTTTTCGGCGATCGGCTTCGCTGCGCCGCTCGACGCCGCCGAGATCGAACACATCGGCACTGTGCTGCGCCGCGCCGCCAGCCGTGTCACCGACGCCACGTTCGGGCGGCCACCGGGTTGAGGGTGGGCCCGGCCTACGGATTGTCGGGCAGGTTGGTGAAGCCCTTCTTCTTGTATCGCCCGTACCAACCACTCGCCGCCATGGTGCCACCGTCGACCGGGATCACGTGGCCCGTGACGTAGCTCGACAGGTCGCTCGCGAGGAACAGCACGACGGTGCCGTATTCGTCGGGCCGACCGAAACGACCCAGAGGAATCCATGATCGGATGAGCTCCGGGTCGCGCCCACGCAACATCGTGTCGGCCGGCGTCTGCAACGTGTCGGCCATGTCGGGTGCAATGCAGTTGACCCGTACGCCGTCGCGACCCACCTCGATCGCAAGGCTCTTCGTGAAGGCGATCACACCGGCGTTCATCGCGGAGTAGATCGAGTTGTATGGAATACCGCGTATCGCTTCGACGGTGGAGTTGTTGATGATGGCCCCGGAACCCTGTGCCTGCATCACGGGAAGGAA
>JANMVY010000216.1:0-4565 GCA_031393535.1 Actinomycetes bacterium
GTTCACGCTCGGCACCATGGGCTTCGGCGGCGCGGCTGCGGGCGGGTGGGTCGCGACCATCGACGAACGCGAAGCGCAAGAACAGGTACGCCTCGCGCTCGACGCGGGAGTGAACCTGTTCGACACCGCGAACGGGTACGCGAAGGGCGAATCCGAACGACTCCTCGGGCGCGCGCTCGGCGCGGAGCGCGATCGCGTGCTGGTGTCCACCAAGGTGCACGCACGCGTCGGCGAAGGCCCGAACGACATAGGCCAGTCACGCTGGCACGTGCTCCGCGCGTGCGACGACAGCCTGCGCCGCCTCGGCACCGATCGCATCGACGTGTACCACCTGCACGGCTTCGACGCCTGTACGCCGGTCGACGAGACACTGCGTGCGCTCGACGATCTCGTGCGCGCCGGCAAGGTGCGCTACGTCGCGTGCTCGAATCAGGCGGCATGGCAGATCATGAAGGCGCTGGGTGTGTCCGATCAGCGCGGCCTCGAGCGTTTCGTCGCGACGCAGTCGTACTACAGCCTCGTCGCCCGCGACGTCGAGCACGAGGTGCTGCCGCTGTGCGTCGACCAGGGGCTCGGCATGCTCGTGTGGAGCCCGCTCGCCGGCGGGTTCCTGTCGGGGAAGTTCACGCGCGACACGGCCCCGCCCGATGGCACGCGCCGCGCCAAGATCGGCGACCTCGGCGTCGGCCACATCGACGTCGAGCACGGATACGCGATCGTCGACGTGGCGCGCGACATCGCCTCAGCGCGCCACGTATCGGTGGCGCAGGTTGCGCTCAACTGGCTGCGCTCGCGTCGCGCGGTGTCGTCGGTGATTCTCGGCGCACGTACCACCGGGCAACTCGTGGACAACCTCGCGGCGGCGGCCTGGACCCTCACCCCCGACGAGGTCGCACGGCTCGACTCGGTGAGCGAACCGGCGCGCCCTTACCCCGCGTGGTACCAGCGGCAGTTCACCGCCGAGCGGTCCAGCCGCGACGGCGCGCCCGAGGGCGCGTTCGACTACCGCTTCCTCGCCGACTGACAGTCACGTCCCGTGACATCGGCCTGCGTGATGACCACCCAGCGAAGTCGGCCCGACACAACCGGGTGAAATCACTGAAGTCTCGACCGAATGGGCCGATCGGCCCACTGTCGGTCTGCACCACCGCACCCGGCACGAGCAACGAGGCCGAGATGCACAACCCTGCCCCGAGCGAACGAGCACCCGAGCATCAGGCGAGCGACGACGCGCTCACCAATCTCCCGAACCGCGTCCTCCTCCATGATCGCCTGGAGCAGAGCCTCGAGCAGCTGCGACGCCAGCCCGGAAGCATCGCCGTGCTGTTCATCGATCTCGACCAATGCAACATCATCACCGAGACATCAGGCCAGGCGGCCGGCCATCGGGCACTCCAAGAAGGCGCCCGTCGGCTCCGAGCTTCGGTTCGGGGCAGCGACACGGTCGCTCGGCTCGCCGGTGACGGCTTCGCGGTGTTGTGCGAACCGGCCGTCGATCGGGCCGCGGCCGCGGCCGTTGCGCAACGGGTGCTGAACAGCCTGGCGCGACCATTCGAAGGCGTACCGTCGGCGCTCTCCGCTCGCGCCAGCATCGGGATACGTCTCGTGGTCGACGCCGACGACTTGCCCCACGAGATCGCGCGCGACGCCGACACCGCGCTGTACCACGCGAAGCGCGACGGCCGGGCCTGCTTCCGGTTCTTCGACACGCACACCGGCGCGGCCGAGGACACGCCGATAGACTTGCGTGAGCGACTCGATGCGGGCGCGCTGATGGTGCACTACCAGCCGGTGCTCGACACGGCAACCGGTGCCATCGTCGCCGTCGAAGCGCTCGCCCGACTCCGGGGCATCGATGGTCGCACGGTGCCACCGAGCGAGTTCATCGACACCGCAGAGCTCTCGGGCCTCATCGAACGCCTGGGCTCGCTCGTGTTGCGACAGGCGTGCGCGGATGTGGCGAAGATCCGCCTCGAACACCCGACGCTGCGCGTGTCGGTCAACGTCTCGCTGCGGCAACTTGCGGACAATGCAATCGCCGCCGTCGTAGAACACGCGCTCCTCGATGCCGGGCTGCCGGCCGATGCGCTCACCCTCGAAATCACCGAGAGCACCGCGTTGTCCGCGGTGCCGAACGCCGGCATCGTCGTCCGCGCTCTGGCCGATGCAGGTGTGCAAATCGCGCTCGACGACTTCGGTACCGGCAACACCTCGCTTGAGTTGCTCCGCATCATCTCGGCCGACGAGATGAAGATCGACCGCACGTTCGTGCAGGGCGTCGCGTCGGAGGGGGTCGACCACGACATCGTCGCGACCCTGATCGACCTCGCGCATCGACGGGGGATGCAGGTCGTGGCCGAAGGCGTGGAGACCATCGAGCAGGCCGACGCGCTTGCTCGGCTCGGATGCGATCAGCTGCAGGGATTCCTCTACAGCCGCCCCGTTCCTTACGACGATCTCGTCAGATTGTTGGGTCAGGGCGCGAGATCGGTGCCATCGTCGTCCACCTCGACCGCGCGCGGCCGCGAGCGGTCGCCGAACCGCTCAGCCCAGTCGTAGACCGACTCGCCCGAACGCACGACATCGGCGGTTTCTTCGCGCAAGCCACCGAGTGGGCGCGATCGGTCGATGCGCCACGGTCCGGCGCGCAGCGTGAGGTACATGACGAAGCCGATGGGAATCGGAAGGAAGTACTGCGCCACCCGATACAGCGGCACGGCGACGCCTGCGGTGTTCCCGTAACCGAACAGCGCGAGCATGGCGACGAGAGTCGCGTCGAGTACACCGAGCCCGCCGGGCGTGATCGGGATGACCGCGGAGATGTTCGCAATGCAGAACGCGACGAGCAAGCTGTCGACGCGCGGCGAGACGCCGAACGCACGCAGCATCATCCACAACGACGCCGCATCGAGGAGCCAGTTCAGCGTGGCCCACACCGCGACTCGGCGCATGAGCGGTGGGTCGGCGAGCAACTCACGGAGTCGCGACGCGAGGCGTTGCACGAGAGCACCCATGCGGTCCTCGTCGAGAAAGCGCGTGCGCCGCGCCGCGGCTCGCACCGCGCGCTCGGCATGCTGCTGGCCGCGGATCAACATGAGCACCATCGTGGCGAACGCCGCCAGCAGGATGACACCGGCGAGTGCCATGGTCACGTAGATCGGTCGGAAACCAGCCGCCGGTATCGACACGAGGAGCGTGAGCCAGAGGATCATGTTGAGCAGCACCGCGGAACCGACACTCGACGCGACGAGGCCGAAACCGGCCTCAGCACCGGGCACACCGGCGAGGGTGATCATGCGGTACCCCATCGCAGAACCGGCCGCGCTACCACCGGGCACGATGTTGGTGATTGCCTTCGTCGTGAGCTGGATACGGAACAAGGTGACGATCGAAATCGACCCGCGCGGCAGCGCAGCGCGGGTCAGCTGCGCGTATGCCGCGAGCGACAGCACCTGAAACGCCACACCGACGAGAATCAATGATGTGCGGACCTCGCTCAGCTTGTTGAGCGCGTTGCGGGCGTTCGTGATCGCGGGCAGGCCGAAATAGACGAAGACGACCAGGAACAAGAACAGCTCGATCGTGCCGCGGAGCGTGCGTCGCGCGACCTTGCTGCGCAGCCACCGGCGCTTCGTCGCGACGGCCACCGGCTCGTCGAACCGGCTGTCGGTCACGAGCGAAGCGCGTCAGCCCACGCACGCAACTCACGTGCGATGTCGGGACCCGCGGGCGTGTACATGATCTCGGTGGATCCGCCGACCAGCGCGGCATCGGCCCGCTCGCGGATCTGCACGCGGCTACCGACCCAACCCATCGCGCCGAGCAACGGATTGTCGGTGAGCGCGACACGATCGCGCGCGGTGAGCTCGGTCACGTGACCCTCGTGCGCCGCCAGATGGCGCTCACCTTCGGGGCGCATCGCCTCGATCTCGGCCAGCCATCCGGCACCATTGGGTAGACTCGTCACCGCGCCCGGGTTCATCTGCCACGCGCCGTGGTACATCACCGCCGTCCATGGACCGACCGCTTCGAGCACGCGTGGCGAAGTGAGATCTTCGCCATCGTCGAGCACCGTGCCCGACGTCATCTGGATCGCGGTCTCGAACCCGGTGACACCACCGCCGATGGTCATGATGCCGTCGGCGACCTCGCGTGCGACCTGCTGCCCCTTCGGCCCGAGCGCGGAGAGGATCAGCGGGACGTTGATCGGACGCTCCGGCGCCCACCCCTCGAAATGGACCATCTGCGTGTTCGCGCCGTCGATCTCGACGACCTCACCGGCTAGCAGTGCGCGGAGCTGCTCGAGGTAGAGCCGCGTCGCGGCCCACGA
This sequence comes from Actinomycetes bacterium, assembly GCA_031393535.1. Classification (GTDB taxonomy): domain Bacteria; phylum Actinomycetota; class Acidimicrobiia; order Acidimicrobiales; family WLNW01; genus WLNW01. Next base: position 4,331 of record JANMVY010000216.1, read on the forward strand.
CAAGCCCGGTTTGCCGAGCACGAAACGCGCGGTCGCACCCGTGCCGAACCCGCACGACAACCGGCCCGGCGCGAGATGCTCGATCGTCGCGATGGCCGACGCGGTGGTCATGACGTGGCGAAGGTTCGGCACGAGAACAGCCGTGCCGATCTTGATGTCGGTCTTGTCCGCGATGCGCGCGAGCCAGACCCAGATGTCCTGGTAGAGCGCGGCCGAGTCGTACAACCAGATGCGG
>JANMVY010000220.1:0-2260 GCA_031393535.1 Actinomycetes bacterium
CGACGTCGTTGAGCGCCGGCCGCCCGAGTATCGCTTCGTCGCTGGCCATGGCCACCCCTCTCGAACCTGTATCGGCGCCCACGTTACCGCGCGGAAACTTCACGTGTCAGGTGATCGAAGGACACCGAACGGTGCGATGTACGGAGAGAAGGCCCGCGCGAGACTTCGTCGATGTTCGCATCGTTGCGTGTCCAGCACGACGGCCCCGTCGCAATCCTCACGCTCACTCGTCCCGACCGCCTCAACGCGTTGTCCGCGGCAATGGTGGGCGAGGTGGCCGCCGCGCTCGACCTCGTCGAAGCCAGCGACGCCCGCTGTCTCGTCGTCCGCGGCGCCGGCCGCGCGTTCTGCGCCGGTGCCGACCTTCGATCGCTCGCCACGGAGATCGATCTCGACGACAGCTGCGCCGTGCACGATTACGTCGTGTCCTGGGGTCGCAACATCGAGCGTCTGCACACGCTGCGCGTGCCGAGCATCGCCGCAGTGCACGGCGTCGCGTACGGCGGCGGGTTCAGCCTCGCGCTCGCGTGCGACCTCATGGTCGCCACGGCCGACGCACGGCTCAACACCCAATACATCAACATCGGCATCAATCCCGACATGGGGTCGTCGTGGCTGCTCCCGCGACGCATCAACCCCGCGGCGGCACGGGCGCTTTTCCTCCGCGGGAACGAGATCTCGGGCCGACGCGCGTACGAACTCGGCCTGGTGAGCGAACTGGCGCCGGATGACGACGTGCTCGCCACCGCGACCACGATCGCGCACGAGCTCGCAGGCCGCGACCCGGCCGCGGTCACAGCGACCCGCGCCCTGCTCGACGCGGCGGCGAACCAGACCCTCGCGACGAGCATCGAACACGAAGCCGGCGGCATCGCCCGCAGATTCACGACCCCTGAGTTCCAGGGCCTCCTCGCCGCGTTCGGCGCCCGCAGCCTCCACGAACCTCGGGGCACTTCATGCTGACGCTATTCAGGGGCCGTCAATTCGATCAATCTGCGGCGCCAAAGTAGCTCACTGACTGCAAGCGACGGCGAGCTCGGCCAAGTCCTTCGACAGCTGCGCAGCCGTGCGACCCAACTCCGATTGGAGCCCCCAGAGGTTGAAGTGGGGCGGTCGCGCGACGAGGTTGCGCAGCAGGTCGGGTTGGGCTCTGCGTCGCTGCCGATCAGGCGGCGGTCAGCATGGCCACGGTCGTTCGGACGTTGGTCGGAATGACCATCCGCTCCGTACCAATGTGCGCCGCGTGCAATGCGGTCTTGACGGCCACGATGGTGAGTGCCAATGCGTCGAGTTCGTCGTCAGCCTGAACGTCGATCTCGATGGTGAGATTCACGACTGTGCCAACGCCGTTCGTCGAAACAGACGGCAGGTAACCGAGGGCATCGAGTTCCTCGAGAGTTCTCTCGATGAGGTCCGTGACGGCGTCCGCGCCGAGACCACTGGCATCACGTGAGCGCAGTTCAGCCTCGAACGTCATCCGGTACACGTCTGTCACCGTACCCCCTTGGAGCAGGTAGCCACCATTCGCTTGGCCTTCTGACGGAAGTGGCTCGGGTTACCGGGCGTCTTGTGGAGAGTCTCTTGGTGAAGCCCGCAGGCGCAGCGCATGATGACGTATCCGTTCGCCGTAACGCGAGCGACCTGCGATCCGGCTGCGGCCGCAAGCAAGATTGCCTTTTGCCTCTCTTTATCGTCGTCTCCGCCCACGAGATGAGGTCTAGCAGGGAGCACCTCCTCGACCCAACCACCGGGCTCGACGAGCTGGATACGACCAGGACCCCGGGGTCGTATCCAGCAGCGCTTACTCGGCCTGGCACCACCGCTCCGCCGCGCGTGCATGTCAAGCCGCCGCACGTGCAGTTAGCACCCAAGACCGCCGCGAACCTTCGGGTCGATCCCTGCTCGTGGGTCCTGAACCGGCGCTGCCTTGGTGGAGGTGAGCGGAATCGAACCGCCGACCTCATCGTTGCGAACGATGCAGTCCGTGCAGGTCACGGCACTTAACCCCTGGTCAGAGGGTACATCGGTGTTCACTCGCGTCTAAGATTGTGCACGTGGTAAGCACCCAGAAGAGCACCCAGGCCAACGCATCGACGCCGACGAAGAGGCGAACCAGAGGCGAAGGCGCCGTCTACTACGACGAAAGCCGCGACCGCTGGATCGGCCAAGTGTGGCTCGACGGCCGTCGCCGCAAACTATCCGCCCCCACCAAGACCGACCCCCCGAACCCGCACGGCACACACCTCCACCGCGACGCAGC
>JANMVY010000238.1:0-14160 GCA_031393535.1 Actinomycetes bacterium
GGTGATCGATGAACGAAGCCTGGCAGGTGATATGGGCATGCTCCGCCAGACAATTCGCGCCGCGCGTGCGATCGGCGTGCGCGTCGCGCTCGCCGATGCCGATGCCGGGCTAAGCTCGCTCGGGCACATCCGCCACTTCGACATCGACATCTTGATGGTCGATGCGTCGTCGATCGCGCGGGCCGGCGAGGATCGACGTGACGCGGCAGTCGTCGCGCACGTGATCGGCCTCGCCAAGGCGCTCGGCATCGTCACGCTTGCCGAGGCCGTCACCACTGCCCACGATGTCGACGGGTTGCGGGCGCTCGGCTGCGACCTCGCCGACGGTGAGTACTTTGCCGCGCCGATGGCTCCGCAGGTCATCGAAGAACTGTTCCGCGATCCGACCGTGCACGGCGAATGGCAACCGTCGCCCGTCAGAGGTTCCCGCGTCGTCGAGGCGGACCAGCTCGTCGTGATGCCCGCGCTCCCCCGCTGAGCTACCACGTCGCCGTTGGCACGGTGCGCTCCAGGGTTCGGTCAACGGGTACCTCCCCGACGGTGAGGTGTTCTTCGGGGGAGCGATGCGGCTGATTCCCAATCGTCAGCTCGACGCTCGCAGCAGGGCGTGCTGCACCACTTCCAACAACGCGAGCTTGGTTGCGGCGCGGTCGCGAGCGTCGGTTCGGATCACCGGTACCTCGTCGGGAATGCCGAGCGCGGATCGCACTGCGTCGAGCGAGTGGTGCAGCCGGCCATGGAACGCGTTCACTGCGACGATGAATGGCACACCGTTCGATTCGAAGTAGTCGACCGCCGAGAAGCAGTCTTCGAGACGTGACGTGTCGACGAGGACCACCGCCCCGATCGCGCCACGCACCAAGTCGTCCCACATGAATCGGAAGCGGTCCTGCCCGGGAGTACCGAACAAGTAGAGGATGAGATCATCGCCGAGGCTGATGCGACCGAAATCCATCGCCACCGTCGTCGATGTCTTCGTCGTCGCGTCGCCGGCGTCATCGATGCCGGCGGCCACTTGGGTCATGGCAGCTTCGGTCGTGAGGGGGGTGATCTCGGAGATTGACCCCACGAAGGTTGTCTTGCCGACGGCGAAACCGCCGGCGATGACGATCTTCACGGGGATCGGAACCCCATTGCCGGTGTCGGCTGCGGCCGGAGCCTCAGAGCGCCTGAAGGCCATCGAGCACCCTTTCCAGAAGTTTGATGTCGGGTCGGTCGCCCAGGCGACCGACGGGCATGCGGTTTGTCTCGAGCAGAGCTTCCGCGCTCATGTCGCCGACGAGAACCCGTGCGACGCCGAGCGGAATGTGCATGTGCGCGGATATCTCTGCGATCGACAGCGGCACCATGCACATCGTCACGATGCGCTTGCGTTCGAGCGTCAGCTGCGACGTCAGCGATAAGCCGCGCAGGGTGGCCTTCACGATCGTCTCGATCGGAAGGTCGTTCGCAGAGCGCGTGCGGCCACCCGTGAGTGCGTACGGACGCACGCGCAGGGTTCTGTCGACACCGTCGAAGTCGTCGGACATCGGTCTTGTCTCCGTCGTTCGACCGGCGTCAGCGCGGCAGCGCTGATTGCAGCTCGGCGCGGAGCTCGGGGGTCAGGGCGGGGCCGGCCTTTTCGACGAGCGTGGCCATCTCGTAGCCGACGAGACCCACGTCGCAATCGGCAGCCGCGACAACCGCAAGGCTCGAGCCATCGCTGATACCGGTGACGAAGATGAACGCATTCTCCATCTCGATGATCACCTCGTGTACTGCGCCACCACCGAAACGGCCCGCGGCGCCGTAGGCGAGACCGATCAAGCCGGACGACACCGCGGCGAAGCGATCGGCCGACGCACGATCGAGGCCGTGCGACATTGCCATCGGCAGACCGTCGGCCGACACCACCACGCACTCGGTGACCCCGGGGACCTGCTGCACGAAGCTGTTGATCAGCCAGTTGATGTTGTTGGCACTGTTGCTCAGCTGGCGCACGTGGGCCTCCGCATCGACGTCATTTCGGGTCCGCCTCGGTTTTGTCGTCGTGCCGTCCCCGTTTGAGGCCCGACCGATACCGCGAGAGCATCTGGCGAACCTCGTCGGGTGAACGCTGGCTCGATCTGGTCGGGACGTTCGGCGGCAGAGCCGATGGTGCCGGGTCGGTGCGCGGTGCGCGACGGGTCAGTCCTTCGAGCGGGTCGACCGGTGCCGGTTCGAGACTCGCAGTCACCCAGTCGACCTCGGGCGCGTCGGCCCGTGGGAGCGCCGTAGTCGGGCTGAGCAGGCTGGGCGTGTGCACGGGGCTGCGCGACGGCCGCGGTGGCAGCGGGGCGGCTGCTGGGGGCGAGGGTGGCGGTACCTCGAGCATCGGCGAGGTCGCCGGCGGCGCGAGATGAGCGGGCGGCGGTGGGGGCGGGGGCGGGGGAAGACGTCCGGTTGCCCGGACGGGCGCAGTCAGTGGCGCCAATGCCGTCGGGCCTGGGATGAACAGATCGGCGATGTCCACCGACTCCAGAACCGGATCGTGGAAGATCGCGAGATCAGTGACCACGTCGGGTACTGGAGCCGCAGGGATCACCAGGTCGAGGTCGGCACTTGTTGCTCGCCGCGATGTCGGGTCGAGCTCGGCGGGCGGGGCCGACCGAGGGCTGGTGACCGTCACCGGCAGGTAGACCGCGGCGACGACCCCGCCCCCCGGAGACGGCGTCAGGCGAATCCCGAGGCCGTGGCGTTGGGCCAGTCGCCCGATCACCGTGAAGCCGAGCGATCGAGAGATGCTGAGTCCCATTGTCGGCGGGCTGACGATCGTGTGGTTCGCGTCGGCAAGTTGCTCGGCGTTCATGCCGATGCCTTGATCGGCGACGGTGATGACGTAGTCGCCATCGCGGTTGCGCTGCCCGACGATCTCGACCCGGGTGTCGGGCGGCGAGAACTGCGAGGCGTTCTCCATCAACTCCGCAAGGAGGTGTGCCAGATCGACCGCCACGCCCCCGGGGACCGTGCCGTCGTCTAGGGCGAGCAGCTGAATGCGGGCAAACTGCTCGACTTCCCCGACTGCGACCCGGATGACGTCGGCCATGTCGACGGCCCGTCCGCGGCGCCTAGGTGGCTCGGCCCCGGCGAGCACAAGGAGCGACTCGGCGTTGCGGCGCATGCGGGTCGCGAGATGATCGAGTCGGAAGAGATTCTCGAGCTGGTCCGGATCCGCCTCCGATGCCTCGAGTTGGTCGATGAACTCGATCTGACGGTCGAGCAGCGTCTGGTTGCGTCGGGCCAGGCTCACGAAGATCTCGCCGATGCCCTTGCGCAGGAGCGCCGCCTGCTCGTCCGCGACGGCGCGGGTGACCCCCTGGATGCTGTCGAGTGCCCGTGCCAGCTGGCCGATCTCATCGTTCGAGTCGACCCGGATCGCGAACAACTCATGCGGGGTTTCGTCGTCCACCGGGTTGCGAAGTCGCTCGACGAGGGCCGGGAGCTGTTCACCGGCCAGTGCGTTGGCCCGCTCGGTGAGCCGACTGAGCGGCTTCGTGATCGAGCGGGCCATGAGCGACCCCAAGAGCAGCGACACGAGAACGGCCGCGGCGAGCCCGAGGCCGAAGTTACGGGCGTCGACCGTGTTCGCTCGCCGGTCGTGCACCCCGATCGCGCCGACCGCGAGCAACGCAAGAAGCGGCACCGCGAGCGCGACGCCCAGCTTGGTGCGCACCTTGAGGTTCTTCAGCATCTGACCCTGCCCGGTCGCTGGTTGGGGCGCGAGGGCCCGATCCGACCCTCTTTCCATCGGAGTCCCGAGCGATTTCTTGAGGAGAGCAGGTGTCGGCCGCGTCTTCGGGCGGGTCGGAGGGATCTAGCGCAGCTGCTCGGTGGTCGCCGTGATCGGGGCAGGCAGCGTGGTGGCGCCCATGAGCCACTCATCGACCGACGAGGCACACGCTCGTCCTTCGGAGATGGCCCACACGATGAGCGACTGCCCACGGCCCATATCGCCCGCCACGAACACGCCGTCCACATTGGTCGCAAAACGCTCGTCGCGGGCCACGTTGCCCCGGGGGCTCAGCTCGACGCCGAGACCCTCGAGCAACGCTCCCCGCTCCGGGCCTACGAAGCCCATGGCGAGGAAGACGTAGTCCGCGGCGAACTCGGTATCGCTGCCTTCGACCTTGTCGAAGCTCATGCGGCCGTCGACCACGTTCTGCTCGACCCGATGGGCGCGTAGCGCCCGCAGGTCTCCGGCATCGGTGCCGAGGAAGCACTCGGTGTTGATCGCGTACTCGCGCTCGCCGCCCTCTTCGTGGGCCGAGGCGATACGAAACAACATCGGGTATGTCGGCCAGGGCATCGCCGAACTGCGCTGCTCGGGCGGCTTCGCCAGGATCTCGAACGACGTCACCGACGCTGCGCCCTGGCGATGGGCTGTGCCGATGCAATCCGCGCCTGTGTCACCTCCGCCGATGATGATCACGTGCGTGCCGGCGACATCGATCGGCGAGTGGTCGAAGTCGCCGAGCTGTACACGATTGGCGGGCGGCAGGTACTCCATGGCCTGGTACACGCCGCGCAGCTCCCGCCCCGGCACAGGCAGGTCTCGCCACTGGGTGGCCCCACCCGCGAGCACCACCGCATCATGCGCGCCGCGCAGATCGTCGGCCGAGATGTCGACGCCTACGTTCACGCTCGTGCGGAAGATCGTGCCCTCGGCGCGCATCTGTTCGACACGCCGGTCGATGACGCGCTTTTCCATTTTGAACTCGGGTATGCCATAGCGCAACAGACCACCGACGCGATCGGCCCGTTCGTACAAGGTCACGTCGTGGCCGGCCCGCGTGAGCTGCTGCGCGGCCGCCAGCCCCGATGGTCCTGACCCGACAACCGCGACGCGTTTACCGGTCTTCTCGCGGGCGAGCACCGGTGTGACCCAGCCTTCGCGGAAGGCGCGCTCGATGATCTCGACCTCGACCTGTTTGATTGCCACCGGATCCTGGTTGATGCCGAGCACGCACGCCGCCTCGCACGGCGCCGGACACAGGCGTCCGGTGAACTCAGGGAAGTTGTTCGTCGCGTGCAGGCGTTCGAGCGCGCCGCGCCAGTGTCCGCCGTACACGAGGTCGTTCCAGTCGGGGATGATGTTGCCCAGCGGACATCCGTTGTTGCAAAAGGGGATGCCGCAGTCCATGCAACGACTGGCCTGGTCGATGAGCTTCGCCTCGGCGAAGGGCTCATAGACCTCTTTCCAGTCGCGGAGCCGCACCGGTACCGGGCGGCGAGTGGGCGTTTCGCGCGGGTGGGTGATGAAGCCTCGTGGGTCGGCCATGATGTGCTCCTCCTCAGCCGTGGGCCGCGGCCATGATGGCCTCGATCTCGTCGACACCCTGCTCGCGCGCGTCGCTCGCCGCACGAAGAACGCGCTTGTAGTCCTGGGGCATGACCTTGACGAACCGCTCACGGTCCTGACCCCAGCGGGCCAAAATGCGCGTGCCCACCACCGACGCCGTTTCGGCGACATGGCGGGCGAGATGCTCGCGCACCCACTCGAGGTCGTCGGCGTCGAGTGGGTCGAGGTCGACCATCTCACGGTTGACCCGCATGTGGAACCGTCCGTCCTCGTCGAAGACGTACGCGACACCGCCGGACATGCCGGCGCCGAAGTTGCGCCCGGTCGCGCCGAGCACGAGGGCCCGGCCACCGGTCATGTACTCGCACCCGTGATCGCCCACGCCCTCGACCACGGCGACGGCACCCGAGTTGCGCACGCAGAAGCGCTCGCCGACGACCCCGCGCAGGTAGGCCTCGCCGCTCGTCGCGCCATAGAGGATGACGTTGCCCGCGATGATGTTCTCCTCGGCCGCGAACCGCGCGTCGAGTGGTGGACGCAGCACGAGGCGACCGCCCGAAAGGCCCTTGCCGAAGTAGTCGTTCGCATCACCCTGCAGCCGCATGGTGATGCCGCGTGGCAAGAACGCGCCGAAGCTGTTGCCGGCCGAACCCGTGAACGCGATCTGGATGGTGTCGTCGGGCAGCCCGTCGCCACCCCAGCGCCGCGTGAGCGCGCTGCCGAGCATGGTGCCCGCGGTGCGGTTGACGTTGCGGATCGCGAGCTCCATCGACACCGGGGTGCCGTGCTCGAGCGCCGGCGCCGCGAGCTCTATGAGCGTGTTGTCCAGCGCCCGGTCGAGGCCGTGGTCCTGGGCGCGGGTGCATCGGCGAGCCTGGCCTTCCCAGGGCGACTCGGGCACGTGCAGGATGGGCGACAAGTCGAGCCCTTCGGCCTTCCAGTGATCGACCGCCACAGCCGTGTCGAGCAGGTCGGCCCGGCCGATCGCCTCGTCGAAGGACCGCAAGCCCAACGATGCGAGATGCTCGCGTACCTCCTGCGCGATGAACTCCATGAAGTTCACGACGAACTCGGGCTTGCCGCTGAACCGCTTGCGCAGCTCGGGGTTCTGGGTGGCCACCCCGACCGGGCACGTGTCGAGATGGCACACGCGCATCATGATGCAACCCGACACCACGAGCGGCGCAGTCGCGAATCCGTATTCCTCCGCGCCGAGGAGCGCGGCGATCACAACATCGCGGCCGGTCTTCAGCTGGCCGTCGGTCTGCACGACGATGCGGTCGCGCAGGCCGTTCAGCAGCAGCGTCTGTTGGGTCTCCGCGAGCCCGAGCTCCCAGGGTGTCCCCGCGTGCTTGATGGACGTGAGCGGCGACGCGCCGGTACCACCGTCGTGGCCCGAGATGAGCACGACGTCGGCATGCGCCTTCGAGACGCCCGCCGCCACGGTGCCCACGCCCACCTCGGCCACCAACTTCACGTGCACTCGCGCCAGCGGGTTCGCGTTTTTGAGGTCGTGGACGAGCTGAGCGAGATCCTCGATGGAGTAGATGTCATGGTGCGGCGGGGGTGAGATGAGCCCGACACCGGGCGTGGAATGGCGCGTCTTCGCTATCCACGGGTACACCTTCTTGCCCGGAAGCTGACCACCTTCGCCGGGCTTGGCACCCTGGGCCATCTTGATCTGGAGGTCGGTGGCGTTCACGAGGTACTCGCTCGTGACCCCGAACCGGCCCGATGCCACCTGGTGCACCGCGCTGCGGCGAAGGTCGCCGTTGTCGTCACGGACGTATCGGTCGGCGTCCTCGCCGCCTTCGCCGGTGTTCGACTTGCCGCCGAGGCGGTTCATGGCGATCGCGAGCGTTTCGTGCGCTTCTTTCGAAATCGAGCCGTAGCTCATCGCTCCGGTGGAGAACCGCTTCACGATGGCCGCGACCGGCTCGACCTCGTCGATCGAGATCGGGGTGACTGCTTCGTCACGGAACCGGAACAGCCCGCGCAAGGTTGCGAGGGTGCGCGACTGATCGTCGACCTTGCGGGTGTACTCCTTGAAGATGTCGTAGCGCCCGGAACGGGTCGCGTGTTGCAGCTTGTAGACGGTCTCGGGGTTGAACAGGTGATATTCCCCCTCACGGCGCCACTGGTACTCGCCGCCGTACTCCAGATCGCGGTGCGCGCGCTCGGCGGGGTTGGCTGGATGGGCAAGCGCGTGGCGTGCCGCGGCGCCGGCGGCTATCGCGTCGAGCCCGACGCCACTGATGCGGCTGACGACCCCGGTGAAGTACTCGTCGACGACCTCGCGTCCGACGCCGAGCGCTTCGAAGATCTGCGCGCCCGTATAGGACTGCACCGTGGAGATGCCCATCTTCGACATGACCTTCAAGATGCCGGCGCTCGCCGCCTTCGCATAGCTCGCGTGGGCATCCATCTTGCTGGCGCCGGGCGAGAACCCGTTGAGTCCTGCGTCGATCATGCCGTCGATCGACGCGAACGCGAGATACGGGTTGATGGCTGCCGCACCGAAGCCGATGAGCAGGCACAGGTGATGCACCTCGCGTGCTTCGCCTGTCTCGACGACGAGACCGATGCGCGTCCGTGATTTCTCGCGGATGAGGTGGTGGTGCACGCCGGCCGTTGCGAGCAGCATCGGTATGGGCGCGAGTCGCGCGGTGCTCCCGCGGTCGGACAGGACCAGGAACGTGGCACCGCCTTCGATCGCGAGCGAAGCCTGCCGGCGCACATCGTCGAGTGCGCGCCGTAGGCCTTCACCGCCCTCCGCAACCGGATAGAGGCACGGGACGACCACTGTGCGGAACTCGGCGAGCCCTCCTGGGTCGTCGACACGTTCGATCTTCGCCAACTCGGCGTCGTCGATGATCGGCGAGCGGAGGAAGATCTGACGGCACGACTCAGGGCCGGGCGCGAAGAGGTTTCCCTCGGGGCCGAGCGAACCGCCGACCGCAGTGACGAGCTCCTCACGGATCGCGTCGAGCGGAGGGTTCGTGACCTGCGCGAACAGCTGCTGGAAGTAGTCGTACAGCAGGCGCGGGCGATTCGAGAGCACAGCGATGGGTGTGTCGGTACCCATCGAACCGAGCGCCTCTTTGCCGTTGAGGGCCATCGGCGCGATGAGCAGCTTCAGCTCCTCGTGCGTGTAGCCGAACGTCTGCTGCAGCTGGATCAGATCGCCTTCGTCGCGCCGGACGACCTCGCGGTTGGGGAGGTCGGCGAGCTCGACCATCGACTGGTCGAGCCAGTCCTGGTATGGGCGAGCGTTGCAGAGCTCTTCTTTGATCTCGTCGTCGCGCACGATGCGGCCCTTCGACGTGTCAATGAGGAACATCTTGCCCGGCTGCAAGCGGCCCTTCTCGACGATGCGGCTCGCGGGCACGTCGATCACGCCGACCTCAGACGCCATGATGACGAGATCGTCGTCGGTGACCCAGTAGCGCGACGGGCGTAGACCGTTGCGGTCGAGCACCGCGCCGATGACGGTTCCGTCGGTGAAGGCGATCGACGCGGGACCATCCCATGGTTCCATGAGCGAGGCGTGGAACTGGTAATAGGCGCGACGTTCGGGCGAGATCTGCTCGTCGTTCTCCCACGGCTGGGGGATCATCATGAGCACGGCCTCGGGAAGCGAATACCCGCCCATGTGCAACAGTTCGAGTGCCTCGTCGAAGCTCATGGTGTCGCTGCCGCCCGGTGTGCAGATCGGGAACAGCCGCGCCAGCTCACCGGGGATGAGCTCGGTCTTGAGCAACGACTCGCGCGCGGCCATCCAGTTGCGGTTGCCCTGGACGGTGTTGATCTCACCGTTGTGCGCGATGAAGCGATATGGATGGGCGAGCGGCCATGAAGGAAACGTGTTCGTGGAAAAGCGACTGTGTACGAGCGCGAGCGCGGACTCGACGCGTTCATCCGCGAGGTCCGGGAAGAACGGCGCGAGCTGCATCGTGGTCAACATGCCCTTCCACACGAACGTGCGGCAGGACAGGCTCGGGAAGTACACGCCATCGTGCGTGACCGACATGCCACCCATGGCTTCGTTGATCTCGTCATTGCCCGCCGGCAGATGGATTTCGTGCTCGAAGCGCTTGCGCAACATGTACGTCGCACGATCGAGGGCGATGCCCGCGAGACCCGCGCCCGCGACGAACAGCTGCGCGAAGTTCGGCATCGTCCGTAACGAGCCCGGGCCGAGGATCGAAGGATCGACCGGCACCTCACGCCACCCGAGCACCTCGAGGCCTTCATCGGCGACGAGCTTTTCGATGGTCGCCACTGCCAGCCGCGCCGTCTCGAGGTTCTGGGGCAAAAACGCGATGCCGGTCGCATAGTGCCCGACCGGGGGCAGGTCGAACGAGACGACCTCGCGAAAGAAGCGATCGGGGATCTGGATCAAGATGCCTGCGCCGTCACCGGTGGCCTCGTCGGCGCCGGACGCACCGCGGTGATCGAGATTGCACAGCGCGCCGACACCGAGCTCGACGATGCGATGGCTGGCGCGGCCGCGAAGGTCGACGACGAAGTTGACGCCACATGCGTCATGTTCGAATCGCGGGTCATACAGACCCTGGGCACGGGGTGTCGCCAAAAAGGGCAGCCGGCGGGCCGGCGAAACCGCGGCCAGTGCCGTGAGGGACGGGTGCGGGGCCGCCGGCGAGCCCAACTGCTCGTACAGGTCACGTTGCATCAGCTTCGTCCTCGGATTCTCAGGGTCAGACACACGTGGGTGAGACGATGGCTGGCTCGAGGGACGACGCTGGCCCTGCTTGCCGAGCGCGGAATCCTAGCCCGGGGGAAGGCGTCCGACTACTCGATATCGGTGGCGTAGGAGCGCGCAACACGAGCCTCTCCGGTCCGCGCGGCAAGATGATCGCATGCCACGCACCGATTTCGCCACATCTGAGGACGTCGCCCGCGACTTGTGTCGGTTCATCGCCGTCTCCCCGAGCCCTTTTCACGCGGTCGCCAGCGCAGTTGGCCGCCTCACGGCGGCCGGTTTCACCGAGTTGCGAGCCGACGAGACGTGGCGCATCACACCCGGCGGGTCGTTCGTCCGTCGGGGGGGATCCCTCGTCGCCTGGCGCGTCCCTCGCGACGCGCTCCGCCGGTATCGGCTGATCGGCGCGCACACCGACTCGCCCAATCTGCGCATCAAACCGCGCCCTGACCGCACAGGTTCAGGAGTTGCACAACTGGGAGTCGAGGTCTACGGCGGCGTCTTGCTCAACTCGTGGCTCGACCGCGATCTGGCGATCTCCGGGCGCGTCGTGTGTCGCGACGGCGCGTCGCGACGCGAGCACTTGTTCCAGGTCGACGAGCCGATGTTGTCGATTCCTCAACTCGCGATCCACCTCGATCGTGACGTCAACGAGCGCGGTCTGGTGCTGAACAAACAGTTGCACCTCGCACCCATGTGGGGCGCCGCCGGGCCCTCCACGCCGTCGTTCCGCTCATGGCTCGCCGGTGTCATCGAATGTTCGCCCGAGGAGATCATCGGATGGGACGCGATGCTCCACGACACCGTTGCGCCGTCCTTCGTCGGTGCGGCACGCGAGTTCCTGAGCGCGCCCCGAATCGACAACCTGTTGTCGTGTCACGCGGCCATCACCGCATTGTGTGCCGCACCGGACCCGTCCGATGAGGGGCTCGTTGTCGCGCTCTTCGATCACGAGGAGGTCGGCTCTGCTTCTGACCGCGGCGCAGACGGGGCCTTCCTCGGGTCCGTGCTCGAACGGGTGAGCGCAGCGTGCGGGCTCGAGCGCGTCGCGCACCTCGCGGTGCTGAGCGCGTCGCACTGCGTGTCGGTGGATGGGGCCCATGCCACGCATCCGAACTACCCCGAGCGGCATGAACCCGACCATCCCATTGCGCTGAACGGCGGACCCGTCGTGAAGGTGAACACGTCGATGCGATACGCCACCGACGCAAGCTCTGCCGCGCCGTTTCTCGACGCGTGCGAGCGAGCGGGCACGAACGTGCAGTGGTTCGTCACGAGGAGCGACCTCGCGTGCGGTTCGACGATCGGGCCGCTCACCGCGGCGCAAATCGGTGTCGCAACCGTCGATGTGGGTGTCGCACAACTCGCGATGCACTCCATCCGCGAGCTGTGCGGGGCGCACGACCCGGCGCACCTCCTCGCGGCGCTCACCGCCTACCTTTCCTGAGCCGCCCGCCTCCATCTTCGTCTCCCAAGGCGCACGCGCCGGCGAACCTTGGTCGTCTGACCCCCGTGGCGGTGGTGAGATGACCACGGATCGGACCTGCTCAGTGGATCCGAAGAACAGCGCGGTCGGTGATGACCACATCGAGCCCGACATCCCACGCCTCACGAGAAAGCACGCCTACCTGCTGCCAGTGGTATGCCAGACCCACGAGCAGTGGCGGGGTCGGGGCCTCGCCGCGGAACGCGAACGAGCGGTCGTAGAAGCCCGCGCCCATGCCGACCCGCGTGCCGAGGTCGTCGAACGCGATGAGCGGCACCAGCACGACCTCGAGCATGGCGGCCGGTATCCGCGGCGCGTCAGGCGGCGGCACGGGGATGCCGTACGCACCCGGTACGAGCACATCGCCGATGCGATGTTCGGCGAAGAGGAGCACCGCCCGGTCGCCGTCGTCGCCCTCGTCGAGTCGGGTCGGTTCGGGCAGGTACACCTGCGCGCCGGCGGCCCGACAACGGGCGAGGATCGGCCCTGGGTCGAGCTCGCCGGCAACGGGCACGTACCCGGCGAGCTTGCGCGCGGCGACGATCTCGAGAACGTGGCGGCTCCACTGCCCGACCGAGGCAGCGGCGTCGCGTTGCACCGACTGATCGAGCGCAGAACGTCTCGCACCGAAGTCGGTACGGTCGAATGCAACCATGGCACGATCTTCGCGCGGCGCCTGCGGCACCCGGCCATCGCGGCGCCTGCCATGCCGTGACACCGGACCTGGAAGTGCGACAATGTATCTGGAATTGCGGCCCCTGCGGCCGATGGAGGTTCCTCGACCGAGCAATCGGCAACTCCGGAAGGGTGAGCGACATGGGCAGCGCGCACGCATCACGAGCGAAGAACCACGCACCGACCGACACGCCGATCATCAGCCCGCGCATCGAGCGCGACCTCACCGAGTGGAAGTCCTTTCTACGAGCCGAGGATCGACGCTGCGACGAGCATCGACTGGTGGCCGCGCTCGTGACCATCGGCTTGCACTATGCGGCCGATTTCGACGGCCTCGCCGGTGCGCTCGAAGATGTGCTTCGCCCCACCGACCGCGTGGGCCTGCTGTGCGCGGACGAGATCAGCGTGCTGCTGTTGCCAGTCGACGACATTCACGACGCGCAACGCACCGTGCAGCAGATCGACATCGCGCTGCGCGCGGCCGGTATCGGTGCCCACATCGGGTGGGCGATGCGCCTCGTCGGCCACGGGCTTTTCCACGCCGCGGCGCGCGCCGATGCCGCCATGCTCACGGCAAAGGGTCACGGTCACCTCGACGTGTCGAAACGCTAGCGGCGACGACCGCTCCGGCGGCGGTGCGGTCGAGTGCGCGTGTCAGTCATCTTCGGGCACGGCGAGGACATCGGCGCTCAGCGCGAGCGCCACGGCCACTGCGGCCGCTCGTTCGATCACCGCGTTGAAATAGTGGCCGGCGGCGACACCTCCGGTCATCGGCGGATCGCCCAGGGATCGCAGCAGCGCTCCGGACTCGCGGGCTGGCACGATCGGTTCGATCGTGG
The DNA here is from genome assembly GCA_031393535.1 of Actinomycetes bacterium. Lineage (GTDB taxonomy): Bacteria > Actinomycetota > Acidimicrobiia > Acidimicrobiales > WLNW01 > WLNW01. The sequence goes on from JANMVY010000238.1 coordinate 13,041, forward strand.
GGAGCTGGCCCGGCGTGCGCCAGATGTCGACCCCGCCGGATCGCTTCGCGGGGGATCGGCGCCGTTGGTTTGTGCGCGTGCGTTGCGGCCTGTTCATCAGGTGTCCTCGGTCAGAAGCTCGTCGGGCCGCAGGCCGAGCGCAAGGCGCAGCTGGTCGGTGTTGAGATCGGCGATCGAACTCGACTTCGCCAGGACGACTTCCGCGATGTGACGCTTGCCGGCCACGACCTCTTCGACCCGTTCGTCGACGGTACCCGGACACACCAGGCGATGCGAGATGACGGTGCGGCTTTGGCCTATTCGCCACGCACGATCGCGGGCCTGGTCCTCGACCGCGGGGTTCCACCACCGGTCATAGAGCACGACATGGTTGGCCGCGGTCAGGTTGAGCCCGGTTCCGCCGGCCTTCAGCGACAGCACCATCGCGCCCGCGCCGTGGCCGGTCTGGAACTCGGTAACGAGGCGGTCGCGCTCGCCACGGGCGAGGCTGCCGTCGTAGCACGCGATCGGCAGGCCGGTGAGGTCGGACAAGTGCTCGGCCAGGCGCCGCCCCCACGTGGCGAAGTGGGTGAAGATGAGAATCCGCTCGCCCGCCTCGAACACCGACTCGACGATCTCCTCCAGCCGGCTGAGCTTGCCTGATCGGCCGGTGAGCGGCTGCCCATCGTCGCGGTACCCCGCCGGGTGGTTGCAGATCTGCTTGAGCGCGGTGATGGCGGCGAGAATGGCGCCCTTCTTCTTGTCGGCGCCGAGGTCGAGATCGGTTGCGTCGGCCACGAGCTCGTTGAGCACCGCCTGGTACAGCCCGATCTGCTCGGCCGTCATGGTGCAGTGATCGAGCTGGTCGATCTTGTCGGGCAGCTCAGCGGCCACCTCCGGTTCGAGCTTCGTGCGCCTGAACAACAACAGGCCGTTGAGGGCCCGCAGCGCGGCCTCGCCGTCACCCGACATGTTCGCGATGAACGCGGGCCGTGGCCCGACGAGGCCGGGGTTGGTGAAGTCGAGGATCGACCACAGGTCGCCGAGGCCGTTCTCGATCGGCGTGCCCGTCAACGCGAGGCGTGAACGGGCCGGGATTCGTCGTAGCTGTTGTGAGGTCTCGTTGGCGGGGTTCTTGATG
>JANMVY010000245.1:0-3435 GCA_031393535.1 Actinomycetes bacterium
CGACGTCGTCTTCGAGGAACAGGTCGAAGGTGGTCTCACCCGGTTCGCAGCCGTGTTCCACTCGCGTGGCTCCGATCCGGTCGGACCGATCCGGTCGGTTCGCACCTCCGACGTGCACCTGTTCGCGAACCTCAACAAGCCGCTGTTCGCGAGCTCGGGTGGCAACGCAGGCACGCGTTCCGAGCTGCTCGGTTCGAGCCTCGTCGATGTCGGGCCGACCGAGTACCCCGACATCTACTACCGCGAGAACCGCACGCCCCCGCACAACTTCTATTCGCGCACGACCGACATCTGGACCTCTGCCGCGGGTCGTGGCGCACGGCCGCCCGCGTTGTTCAGCTTCCGTGCCGTCGACGCCGCACGCCCCGCCAGCGCCATCGATGCGCCCGGTGTCGACATCAACTTCGGTGCGGCCAAGATTGGCTACACCTGGAATGGCAAGGGCTGGACGCGCGAGCAGAACAGCCGCAAGCACGTCGATGGTGCCGGTGTGCAGGTCACGCCCACGAACGTCATCGTGCAGTTCATCGCGTACGGTCGTTCGGCGGCCGACGAGAACTCGCCCGAGGCGATCGTCAGCGGGAGCGGCGACGCCTGGATCTTCACCAACGGCTACGTCGTACGCGGCACATGGACCCGCAAGAACGACGCGGCGGTCACGTCGTACACCGATGAGCAGGGCAACGCGATCGCGTTGACGCCGGGCAACACCTGGGTCGAGCTGCCGCGCCCGGGTAGCGCGTCGCTACGGTGAGCTGGTGCCGTCACCGCGTCTCGTCTACACACTCGGCGACTCCGCGATAGCCGAAGGCCTCCGCGCGATTCGCGACGAGCTCCTTCTCGCGGACGACTTCTCGCCTGATATCGAATCCGCGGCTGCTGACGCAGCGGCGCGCCGGTTCACCGTGGGTTCCGACCGCCTTGACGCGCGGGCCATTCCGTTCGTCACGATCGACCCCGCGGGGAGCACCGACCTCGACCAGGCGTACCATGCCGAGCCGACCGCGCAGGGGTACCGCGTGCACTACGCCATCGCCGACGTCGCGGCGTTCTGCGACCTCGGTACAGCACTCGCGACCGAGGCACTCGAGCGCGGTGTCACGCTCTACGCGCCCGATCGCCGTGCGCCGATCTACCCGACCGCACTCAGCGAAGGGGCGGCGAGCCTGCTGCCGGGCGTCGATCGCCCTGCGCTCCTTTGGACCATCGACGTCAGTCGCAATGGCAGTCTCGGCGACGCAACCGTCGAGCGGGCCCTCGTGCAAAGCCGTGAGAAACTCTCCTATGACGACGCGCAGTCGCGCATCGACAACGGCGTCGCGGACGAATCACTCAGCCTCCTGCGCGACATCGGTCGTGCCCGCATCGCACAGGAGGAGAAACGCGGCGCGGTCAGCCTTTCGCTGCCCGAACAACAACTCGAGCGGGTCGCCGGCGGGTACACCTTGCGGTTTCGTGCGACGCGACCCGTTGAGCAATGGAACGCACAGATCTCGCTGCTCACGGGCATCGCCGCGGCGCGCATCATGGTCGCCGGTGGCGTCGGTCTCCTGCGCACGCTGCCGCCACCGACCGCCGACACCGTGGCCACGCTCCGACGCGCGGCGCGTGTGCTCCGCATCGATTGGCCGGCGTCGATGAGCTACGCACAGCGCATCCGCACACTCGACCCCGCGCAACACCGTCACGCGGCGCTCATGCACCAGGCGGCGCGCCTGTTTCGCGGCGCCGGCTATCTGGCCTTCGACGGCCGCGCGCCTGATCACGCCGAGCATTCGGCCATAGCGTCGACCTACGCTCACGTCACGGCACCGCTGCGTCGCGTGGGCGACCGGTACGCGAACGAGGTGGTGCTGTCGCTGTGCGCAGGCCGCCCTGCACCGAGTGACGAGCGCGCTGCGCTCGCCGGGCTACCGGGCGTGCTCGGGCGCGCACAGCAACGTCAGAACGCGCTCGACCGCGCCGCACTCGATCTCGGCGAGACGCTTGCGCTTCGCGACCGGGTCGGCCACGTGTTCGCCGCGGCAGTGGTGAATCTCGACCAACGCCGGGCGGTCATCGAGATCGCGGAACCTGCAATCGTGGCCGAGATCGACCCGCACGGGGTGAAGTTGGGCGCCGAGCTCCGCGTGCGGTTGGTCAGCGTCGATCAGCGCGAGCGCACGCTCCGCTTCGAACGAGTCCGCGACAACGCGGCAGCGCCCGCGCGGTGAGCTCGACAAACATCGCGGTGACAGGAGCCGGGCTCACCGGTGCGCCCACGGGCATGCTTTGGCCGTGAATCGCATCCATGACATCTCGCCACCGCTGCGGCCGAGCATTGCTGTTTGGCCTGGCGACACGCCGCTCACACGCGAGGTGCTGGCCGACATGCGCGACGGCGCCAACCTCACATTGTCGAGCCTGCATGCCACCGTGCACCTCGGTGCGCACACGGACTCGCCCGGGCACACGAACCTCGACGGGGCCGACATCGCATCGCAGCCGCTCGACGCATTCATCGGACGATGCCAGGTCGTCACCGTCGACGTCGTCCGTGGCGCGCGGATCATGCCACCGGATGTCGGCGTCGCGATCTGCGAGCCCCGTGTGCTGTTCCACACCGGCACCTTCCCTGATCCCGACCACTGGAACACTGACTTTGCCGCCTTGTCGCCCGAGCTCGTGCACATGCTCGCCGGCTCGGGGGTGCAGCTCGTCGGTATCGATACGCCGAGCGTCGACACGTTCGCGTCGCAGGACCTTCCGGCACACGCGGCATTGATCCGCCACGACATCCGCTCGCTCGAAGGCATCGTGCTCGACGATGTGCGCGACGGCATCTACGAGCTCATCGCCCTGCCACTCCGCCTCGAGGGCTTCGACGCAAGCCCGGTACGCGCCATCCTGCGCGAGCTCGAGCAGTAGCCACCAGGTCGGGTCAGACGCGCGCGATGACCATGCCGTTCGTCGACGGCCACCACAGACCGTCGTTGCGCGCCGCGAAGAAACGGGGCTGCAGCTCGGCTCGGCGGAGATCGTCGACCACCGAGAACCCGGCGGTGAACAGTCGGCTCGCCAACACGTCGGGCTCGTAGAAGTTGATCCACGGCTCGCCCTGTGCCGCGACACCGACCGACGCCCGATCGCGAATGTCGAGATCGGATGCCAGCACCGTGGAACCCGTCACGCTGTACTGGAACGCGACCGCCGAGCCACGTGGGCATGCGGCCACAATCTCGAGTGTCGCGAATGTCGCCCCGTCGGTGAGATACATCGTGACACCGAGCCACGAGAAAAAGGTGGGTCGATCGCGAAGCCAACCGGCGCGCGCCAGTTCGACCGCCGCGTCCTGCGTCTCGAAATCGACGGACACATAGCGCGCGTTCACGGGCTCGGCGACGCCACCCTCGCGCAACTGTCGACGCTTGGCCCCCTGCGTCTGGGGATGATCGA
>JANMVY010000762.1:0-2061 GCA_031393535.1 Actinomycetes bacterium
CGAGACGTTCGGCCGCCCGCTCCTCGCGACGGGCACCGTGCGCTTCGTCGGCGAACCCATCGCGGTGGTCGTGGCCGAGAACATCTACGTGGCGGCCGACGCGGCCGAGGCGGTCGTCGTGGAGTACGACCCGCTGCCCGCAGTGGTCACCCTCGAGCATGCGCTCACCGACGAGGTGTTGCTCTTCCCGCAGGCCGGTACCAACAAGCCTGCAGGCATCCCCACCGGCATGGTGGCCGACACGTCGGGTTGTGATGTCGTCGTGCGCCAGCGCATCGTGAACCAGCGCGTGGCCGCGGCGCCGATCGAGCCGCGTACCGCCGCCGCATGGTGGGACGGCGACCGTCTCGTGCACTATGCGTCGAGCCAGGGCTCGCACATCGTGCTCGGGGCACTCGCCCAGATCTACGGCCTCACCCCCGACAAGATCCGCGTGATCACCCCTGACGTGGGCGGTGGTTTCGGCGCCAAGGGCGTACCGAGCCCCGAGGAGGTGCTGATGGGCGCCCTGGCCCGCCAGATCGGTCGCCCGGTGCGGTGGAGCGAGACGCGCACCGAGAACATGACCGCGATGGTGCACGGCCGCGGGCAGGTACAGCACGTCACGATCGGCGGCACCCGCGACGGCAACGTGCTCGCCTTCGGGCTCGAGGTGCTCCAGGACGCCGGCGCGTACCCTGCGCTCGGCACGATCCTGCCCGGCGGCACGTTCCTCATGCATTGCGGCGTCTACGAGTTCCCGAGCACCGGCTTCGACTCGAAGTCGCTCGTCACCAACACCACGCCGGTCGGCGCGTACCGCGGTGCGGGCCGCCCCGAGGCTGCCGCGGCCATCGAGCGCGCGATCGACCTGTTTGCGACCGAGATCGCAATGGACCCGATCGACGTGCGGAAGAAGAACTTCATCGCACCGTTCACCAACGGTTACACCACCCGCAGCGGCGCGAAGTACGACTGCGGGCGGTTCGAGGCCGCGCTCGATCTGGTGGTCGAGCGCGCCGGCTACGCCGCCCTGCGGGCCGAGCAAGCGGCACGCCGGGCCGCCGGAGCACGCAAGGCCCTCGGTATCGGTGTGGGCTGCTATGTCGAGGTCACGGCCATGGGGGGCGCCGGTGGCATCACCGAGAGCGGCTCGGTCGAACTGCAGCCCGACGGCACGATCATCGCGACGACCGGCTCGACCCCGTACGGGCAGGGCCACGAAACCACATGGGCGATGCTCATCAGCGACGCCACCGGCGTGCCGATGGACAAGATCCGCGTGTTGCACGGCGACACCGACGTAATTGCGTCGTCGGGGCTCACCGGTGGCTCGCGTTCGGTGCAGATCGCCGGTTCAGCAATGAGCGACGCCGCCGGGCGGCTGGCCGACAAAGCCCGGGCCGTCGCCGCCGACCTCCTCGAGGCTGCGGCTGATGATGTGGTGCTCGACCTGGCCGACGGGCACTTCCATGTGCAGGGCACCCCGACCAAAGCGGTGTCGTGGGACGACATCGCAAAGGCCGCGATCGCGCGTGGCGCGTCGTTGTCCGCGGACAACGAGTTCTCCCAGGCGGGCCCGAGCTTCCCGTTCGGCGCACACATTGCGGTGGTCGAAGTCGACCTCGACACGGGCCTGGTCACCCTCGTGCGCCACATCGCGGTCGATGACTGCGGCACCATGATCAATCCGCTGCTCGTGGAAGGCCAGGTGCACGGTGGTCTCGCGCAGGGTGCCGCGCAAGCGTTGCTCGAGGAGGTGCGCTACGACGCCGACGGCAACCCGCAGACTGCGAACTTCGCCGACTACGCGGTGATCTCGGCCACCGAACTGCCGAGCTTCGAGCGTGTCGAGATGGAGACGCCCTCGCCACTCAACCCACTCGGAGCGAAGGGCATCGGAGAGTCAGGCACGATCGGCGCGACCCCAGCCGTGCACAACGCGGTGATCGACGCTCTCGCGCATCTCGGAGTGCGCCACATCGACATGCCCTGCACGCCCGAAAAGGTCTGGCGAGCGCTCGATCTGGCTGCCACCCGCTGATCTCGCGGCGCTCGTTTCTCGTCGGCTCCGTGGCCGCG
>JANMVY010000278.1:0-4934 GCA_031393535.1 Actinomycetes bacterium
GCCAGTGGGTTGAGCCGCCCGGACCCGGCCGGTCGCATACCAAAGTACGCTTTCAGGTATGAGCGCCACCGAACGCGTCACTGTCTCGTTGCCCACCGAGGTCCGCCGAGCCGCACAACGCGTCGCCGAAGCGACCGGCGTCTCGTTCTCCGCGGTCGTCCAGGACGCGCTCGCCACCTGGCTGCGCACCCGGCTCGTCGACGCCTGGCTCGCCGAGCACCAAGCCGCGCACGGCGCGTTCAGCGAGGACGAACTCCGCGCGCTCGCCGCCGAAGCCGGCGTGCCCTATCTCCCGCCGACCGCCAGCAGAAGAGCAGCATGAACCTCATCCTCGACGCCGGCGCGCTCATCGGCATCGACCGAAACGACCGACGCGTCGCCGCGCTCATCGAACTCGGCCGACGCGCCGGTGCAGAACTACTCAGCACAGCACCAGTACTCGCGCAGGCCTGGCGCAACGGCGCACGACAAGCACAACTCGCTCGCACGCTGCCCATGATCGACGTCCGGCCGGTCGGCATCGACGAGGCCAAAGCCGCAGGCGAGCTGCTTGCCTCGGCCAGCACCAGCGACGTCATCGACGCGTTCATCGCCCAACTCGCCCTTCCCGGCGACCAACTGTTAACCAGCGACCCCCGCGACCTCAAGCACCTGCTTTGCGCCCGCAACATCAACGCCACCATCGTCACGGTCTGAGCTCGCGACGAGCTCCACCGCCCCGAAACACGCAACCCGCACTCGACCAGGCACGTGACCGGCTCGACAAGCTCCTCACCCGACAGGACAGCTGCTTTGCGTCTGACTTCGCGCGACAGGACCGCTCCGGGTGGGTGTTTGCGTGGCCGATGAGCTGCGGCGAGAGGTGATCATGCTTGACTGCAAAGCTGGTTGGGTGTCGTATGGCGGGAGTCGCCGTGTGGGGTTGTCCTTGGGCGGTTGGGGGCGGCGGGTTCGATGACCAGGCGTTGGCCGTTGTTGGCGGGTGTCGCGTATGCGTTGATCGGGATCGCCGGGCTGTTCGTGATGCCGGCGCCTCCCGACGTCACGGCGTCGGGCGCGAAGCTGGTCTCCTATTTCCAGGCGCACGCGCACGGGATCCGGTTCTCGACGTGGCTCGGGACGTTTCTGATCCTTCCGTTCGTACCGATCGCTGCCGCGTTACGGAACCGCCTCGCGGGTCTCGGCCGCGATGTCATGTTCCTCGGCGCGGCCGGGGTGGCGATCGAGACAACGATCTGGTCGTGGGTGAACGGTGGTCTCGCGTTGCACCCGTCGACGCTGAATCCCGACGTTTCATCGCCCCGGGCGGTCCCATGAACCTCAGGCTCGGCGCCGGCCTGTTTCTGCTGTGGCTCCTCGCGGCCAGCGCGGCGATCTCGATCGGCGGCGCCTCAATGGGGAAACAACCGGCCTGAGCCCTGTCCGGCGAGCCGACGATCCCCGACTTCTGGTAACTCATCCATGTCGCGGATCTGCCGCTCCGTCACCACCAGCGGGCCATGCCATCCTGTAACAGGCCTACTGCACCGCCCGGGCTAGGGCTGCGGCACTTCGAACGTCTCGGGGAAGTTGTGGTTCCACGTGAGTTGCTCGCGCCGCGCGCAGATCTTCCAGCCGTCCGACGCGCGCACGAACTGATCGTCGAACCAGATCCCCGAAAAGGCGATCTGGCGCCCACCACCCGGTGACAGAATGGAAATAGGGATGATCTGCAGGTGGCGTGAGGATGCCGTGTCACCAGTGACGCGGATCTGGAAGTTCGTGCAGTAATGCTGGTACGCCGGGTACGGGAAGTTCTCCGTGCTGAGCACCGGTTCCGCCCACGCGCGGACTTCCTTCGGGTTCCCACGCGCGCCGCTGTTGCCCGACCAGTCGACGTCCGCGTCCGGCGTGTAGAGGCTCTCCCACCGGTCCCAGTCGCGTTCGTCGATCGATGCACCTTCGGCGACCAACAGGTCCTGGATCTCGAAGCGATCCGACATCTCCTGCAACGTCAACATGCGTGCCCCTCCACCCCCGCGTGACGTTGGTACTCTAGGCACGAAGACCTGGTCGGGTGAGATCAGTTCCATCGGAGCCGATCGTGCCAACACGACGCCCGTGGCGTTGCTCTCGACGTCGGGGTGCACATCGGGAACGTGCGCCCAGATGTGGCGATCGTGGAGACTGCCGTCATCGGCTATCTCGAAGCTCGTCAACGTGCCGATCGATGTCTCGGCCACGATGAGCGTTGACTGGTCTGACGTCACCACCGAGTCATCGCGCCACCGGAGCAGCCCCGCGAGGATCTCGGTGACCTCGTCGATCCACCGCGAGCCGGTGTCGGCGAGCGCGAACGTTTCGAGTGCCGACGCATCGTGAGTTGTCGCGTCGCGAACGATCACTTCTTCGCACGCGCAACAGGAATCGTCCTGCCCGTGGCCGACCATTTCGTCGTCGGCTCCTTGACCGTAGGGCTCTGTTGCGTTGACGGATCGCCTATGAGTCGCGACAAGGCGCGGTTTGTGATGGCGGCCGGGTTGACGTTGACGTCGTTGCCCCGAAAGGCCATGTTCACGAAGGATCGGGCTTGCAAGACTTTTGTGGGCTGAAGTTAAGTTTCGCTGAAGTAGCGTTTGAAACGGGCCGAAAATCAGACGCAGGCCAGGACCGTATATAGGCCCTGACCTGCGGGTTCACGAGTGGGCCGTGAGGGATTCGAACCCACGACATTCTGCGCGTCATGCCGTTTCAGTGGACTTCGGCGGACGGATGCGGGCAGATATGCGCAGTTCAGAGGAGCGCGGCGACGGGAGCGGACGTGATCGGACGACCACGTCTGACACGTTTAGAGGGACCTCGAGGGGCACGGGCCATCGAATAAAACTGTAGCCAGATCGGTAGTAGCTGGCTACACTTTAACGCATGACCGCTATCGGCGTCGAGGACATGCCGGAGATCTTCACCCACGCCGACGCTCGGGCGCTCGGTATCTCGGACCGCGCCCTGTACAGCTGGCGCGACGGCGGTCTCGTCGAGCAACTCGCCCGTGGGATCTTCGTCCAGCCGGATCTCCAGGCAGACCCCGACCTGGTCGAGATCGCGATCCGCGCCCCCGAAGCGACGTTGTGCCTGACGACGGCGCTCGCACGTCACGACCTGGTCGACGACATCCCGTCGATGATCGATGTCGCGTTGCCCCGAAGCCGACGCGCACCGCGTACGAGCGCACCGGTGACGTGGCACCGATTCGACGAGGACACGTTCGAGATCGGACGCGACGAGCTCACCGTCCACGGCGAACTCACGATCGGCATCTACAACCCAGCCCGCTCGATCGTCGACGCCTTCCGCCTCCGCCATCTCTACGGGGACGACCTCGCCGTCGCCGCGCTCCGAAGCTGGCTGGCGAAGCGTGGCAACCAACCAGCCGAACTGCTCGTCACCGCGCGCCACTTCCCGACCGCAGAGCCATCGCTGCGACGCGTCCTGCAGGTGCTGCTGTGACGACGCGACCGACATGAGCGACTCCGGGCGGACGCGCCTATCTCGATCTCCGCAAGGCGGCCTCGGAAGCCGGGCGGCCCACCGATGAACTGCTCCAGCTCTACGCGCTCGAAGGTCTCCTCGACCGGTTGGTCGGCTCGGCACACGCTGATCGGTTCGTCCTCAAAGGCGGCGTGCTGTTGGCCGCGTTCGACGCCCGTCGACCGACCCGCGACATCGATCTCGCGGCGATCGACCTGGCCAGCGACCGCGACGACCTCCGGCGATGATCAACGAAGTCCTGACCGTCAGCAGCGACGATGGGCTCGAGTTCGACCCCGCGTCAACGACGGCGGAGGCGATCCGTGACGACGCCCTCTACGGCGGCGTACGCGTCACCGTGCACGGCTCGCTGTCCACAGCAGTCATCCAGTTCCACGTCGACATCAATCTCGGCGATCCCCTGTGGCCGCCTCCTCACGAGGTCGAAATGCCGCGCGTGCTCGGCGGATCACCGATCCGCATCCGCGGTTACCGCGTCGAGTTGGTCCTGGCCGAGAAGATCGTCACCGCACTCCAGCGGGGCACCGCCAACACCCGATGGCGAGACTTCGTGGACATTGCAAGCCTCGCCCGCCGCGGCGTCGATGACCGAATCCTGGTCGAATCGATCAGACGGGTCGCCGCGTTCCGCCAGGCTCCGATCCAGCCACTGTGTGGGGTCCTTGCGGGCTACCCGGAAATCGCACAGCAACGTTGGGCCGCATGGCGGCGCAAGCAAGGCCTCGCCGCCACAACACCAGTCCGATTCGAAGACGTCATCAGCGAGGTTCTCGCCTTCGCCGACCCGCTGCTCGATCAAGCCGCCGTTCAACGGTAGGCAGGCCGCGCTGTACAGGGGCGCCGTGCACACCTCCCGAGCACGGCGGCGACGATCGCCTCGACCTCACGATCGGGGAACCCGTTGATCGCCCTCGAAAATGTAGTGCGTGGTGAGCAGCATGGTCTTGGCTCGATCCACGAGCACCGGCACGAGGCGACGCAACTCGTCGGCGCTCTCGGGATCGAGCCCCGTGGTGGGCTCGCCGTGCACGTCGTGTTGGACAATTCGTCAACACACAAGACGCGAGGATGTCCCGTTGTAGCCCACCGAGGCTTGCTCGCATCAGCCTGACCAACTCGGCGATACTTGCGCCTCGTGACCGCCTCGCTCGGCAACTCCTTGCCCCGGTCATCACATCGGTGTTCGAAGCCCCCGCAGGCCCACTCGCACAACATTGCGTGTCGCGTTCGGGCCCTCCAGCGCGCTATTCGCGGGCATGGAGACAACCTCGAGACGACACCGCCGGGCACGACATCAAACGACAACACCCGGGCCCCAAAACGGCCCGCCGGGATAGCTGCAGTTTAGCTGCAGTAGCGATTTCTAGATACGCTGAAAATCAGCCGCAGGCCAGGACCGTATGGGT
>JANMVY010000338.1:0-5673 GCA_031393535.1 Actinomycetes bacterium
CTCGATCTTCACCGCTGACTTCTGGACCTCGCGGGCGAGCGACGCGATGGTCGAGTCGGCATCACCGATGGTCTTGTCCTCGGCGGCGACCTTGGTGTCGAGGTCGCGTTTGCGGCTGTTGAGTTGCTCGAGTTGGTTCGCTGAGTCCTGGGCCGACGCCGATGTACCGAATGGCAGTAACGCGACGAACGCGACGAGCGCGCTCGCGACGACGAGTGACAGGCGATTCGAGAGGCGGTTCGTACGGTGCATGACAGGCATGATCGATCTCAGCCGAGCACCGCGATCTGACCGGAGGCCGAGCGTGCGGCCCAGATGGCAGCGAGCGCGATCGCGTTCAGCACGAGTAGCGACGAGGCAACCCTCGTTGGAACGCGCTCGCGAAGGCGCGGACCAAGCATCACAAACGCGAGGCAGAACACCATGATCTCTGCGACGAGCACCGGTGCGAGCGGGTGCAGCGTGACGGCTTCGTGCCACCGGCCACGCACCAGCGCGGCGACGGCACGGGTGAGGCCGCACCCGGGGCAACTGTGGCCCGTGATCGCACGGTACGGGCACAGCGGCGGCCCACCGTGGCGAGCCGGATCCCACGCGGCCAAGCCGACGGCGAGCGCGGCCGGCGCAAGCAGGTGGCTCCCGACGCGGGCGCACAGGCTGGGGGGATCGAGCGCCCGAGTTGCGTTCATCGGCGAGCGCACCGAGGTCACCTGCATTTCGTCATGCTCCCACGCGGCCGAGGCACGGTGCGTGCACGCCGTGGTTGGGCACCGAAGAATCAGCGCGGCGACCAGATTGCGGTGTCGCCTTCGCTGATCAGCACGGGCGCCACCGCAGGCTGCACCTGCTGCACCCAGATCCCGTTGCGGCTGCCGGCCCGGCCCGCGTAGACGAACGCGCGGCCATCGGGCGACCACCATTGCACGCTCTGCGCATACTGGTCGAACAAACGCACGTACTGTTGTAGGAACGATCGCGGCGGCACATACATCGCGCCGTCGATGGTGGCTTGTTGGTTCCAGAAGTGCCAGCGATAGGTGTCGTTGGCCTCGGCACTGAGGAACGCAAGCCGCGAACCGGTGGGGCTCCAGACGAATGCGGCCGCGACGGTCTGGCTCACCGTGGTGACGGTGCGCGTGACGATGTCGATCATTGCGAGCTGGTTTGCAGTTGCCTGCGGCACTTGTGGCGCGACGGTGGTCTGCGGTCGGAAGGACGCGTTGCTGCTGGTGCCGCCGCCCGATTCGGGTTGTACCTCGTAGGCCACACGCGTGCCGGCCGCGTCGAGTTGGAAGCGGATTGCTCCGGTGTAGCTCACGAGGTCGCGACGCGCGCCGGTGTCGACGTCGACCAGCGAGAGGTACTGTGCGGTGCCCACCCGGACACCCACGAGAACGGTGCTGTCGTCGAGCCATTGTGGTGTCCCGAACGAGCCGCTCGTCACCCCGAGCGGCGTGATTGCGCCGTTCGTGCGAACGATGCTCAGCTCGCTCGCACCCGCGTGAACCAGTAGCCGCGTGCCGTCGGGAGACCATGCCGCGTACACCGGCGATCCGGATCGCAGTGGCGTGTTCGCGAGCGTGGCGAGATCGACGACGTCGAGCTCGACCGAGGTGGTCGACAGCGTGCGCAGGGCAGCGACCGAGGTGCTCTGTCGGTTCCACAAGTACACCGATGCCGGAGGAGAGAGCGTCGCGTCGCGCGCGTCGCCGCCATCGGCACGTGCGGTGCGTACCCGCACCGAGTTCGTGGCGAGCGCGGTCCAGATCAGCCGGCTTGCATCGCTCGACCAGGTGGGTGACGACACGCTCGTGCCCGGGCTGCCGATAGCGAGCCCGAGCGGGTCGGTGCCGTCGGGTCGTACGGTGATGAGCGAACCGTCGAGCGTGATCACTGCGATGCGGCCCGCCAGCGCGGCGGGCGAGCCGGCGACCGTGGTGGTGGTGGCCGCGGCGACACCGGGCGTGGTTGTCGTGGGCGCGGGGGACAGCGTGGTGGGGGTCGTGGTCGTGGTCTGGGGCGCCGTGGTCGTGGTGGCCGTGCGCGACGCCGTGGTCGTGGTGGCTGAGGTCGCGACACGGTTGTAGTCGCCGCTGCACGCAGCCGTGATCACCGCAAGCGTGATGGTCACCGCGAGCAGCCCCGGCACGTGTCGACGAGCGCGACGCGATCGGGGCCTCGCCTTCATCGGCGTGCCGTGTGATCGGTCCACGAGGTGCCATCCCAGTACCGCATCGTGCGTGGCGTGCCGGCCGGATCGCCGAACCACCCCGCCGGCGTCGATGATTGGGCAGGGGCGTCGCCGCTGAGGATCTGGGGCAGGTTCGGCATGCTCGCCGCCGCTGGATCCGGCGAGGCCACAGCGCTCGTTGGAGCCGCGGGGAACGCCGCCGTCGGTGGCGTCTGCGTACGTTGCTCGAGATCGCGCAACACCGCGGCGTCCGGGCCGGTGTACGGCTCGAGTCCTTCCATGCGGCGCAGGATGTTGATCCGGTCGCGAAGCGGCGGATGGGTGTTGAACATCTCGTTCACCTTCGCGCCGCGGTTGCCCTGTTCGCGATCGTCGGGCGATTCGATCCACAGGTGCGAGGTCGCGTGCGACGTCTTCTGCACGACGGTTGAGTCGGCATCGAGCTTTTCGAGCGCGCGTCGCAAGCCCGCCGGGTAGCGGGTGAACGACACGGCGCTAGCGTCCGCGAGCGACTCACGCTTACGACTTATCGCAGCCTTGAGCAGCGCGGCGGCGAGCGGTGCCAGGATGGCCACGAACACCATGGCGATGATCGCGAACACATTGCCGCCGCCCCCGTCGCGGTCGTCGCGTCGGCGACCGCTACCGAACACTGCGCCGAAGTACATCATGCGCCAGAACAGGTCGGTGATGACGGCGATCGCGCCGGCGGTCGCCACCGCGACAGTCATCACGCGGATGTCGTAGTTGCGGATGTGGGCGAGCTCGTGGGCGACTACGCCTTCCAGCTCGTCGCGGCTCATCTTCTGGAGCAGGCCGGTGGTGACGGTGACCGCGGCATGCTCTGGGTCCTTGCCGGTGGCGAACGCATTCGGCGCCGGGTCGTTGACGACGAACACACGCGGTTTCGGGATACCCGCAGCCACGGCCATGGCCTCGACGACGTTGTGCAGCTGACCGAACTGGGCGATCGGTGCCGGGTGGGCATTCGTGGCTCGCAGGGCGATTGCGTCGGCCTGCGCGTACGAGACCCAGGTGAGCACAGCGGCCATACCTACGCCCACCGCGAGGCCGGGCCAGCCGCCGCCCACGGCGGTCGAGGCCACGGCGGCCACCACGAACAGCAGCCCGAACGACGCGGCGAGCAACACCCACGTCCAGCGACGGTTGTGCGCGCGCAGATCCTGGAAGTCGAGCCGGTCGCTCACGACCAGCAGGTTACGGCCTCGATCGCTGTGGCCCGCTTCACCCGGCATCGCAGGGCATCTAGGGTTCCTCGAATGACGAAGCCACTGGTGAAGCTGGAACGCGATGGTCACGTCGCGATCGTGTCATTCAACCGTCCCGAGAAGCTCAATGCCTGGGCGTGGGGCCCCACCAACGAGCTGTGTGCCATCGCCGATGAACTGCGGTTCGACACGTCGGTGCGCGCCGTGCTGCTGCGGGGCGAGGGTCGTGCGTTCTGCGCCGGCGAGGACCTCAAGCCGGAGCGCGACGATGTCGAGGAACGGCATCCGGGCCGCTCGGCGGCCGAGCGCACCCATATCGCGTACGAGCGGGCGCGGTACTGCTTCGAGCGGTGGAAGGTCGTCGACCAGCTCCCTCAGCCGGTGGTCGCGGCCATTCAGGGCTATTGCCTCGGTGCTGGGCTCGAGCTCGCGATGTTGGCCGACATGCGCATCGCGGCTACCGACGCGATATTCGCCCTACCGCAAGTCACTTTGGGTACGCAGATCGTCGGCGGCGCGGATCTGCGCATGGTCAGCGAGTTGGGTGCCGGACGCACCAAGCTGCTCGCGATGACCGGACGACGCTTCGGACCGATCGAGGCCGAGCAATGGGGGCTAGTGCAACAGGTGGTCGACCCCGACGTGTTGCAGCAGACCGCGCTCGATCTCGTGCGGGAGATCGCGACGAACGCGCCGCTCGCGGTGCAGGGCGTCAAGCGTGCCGTCAACTTCGTGGCGTATCGCGGTTTCGACGAGGCGGCGAAGTACGAGGCCATGGCCTCATCGGTGCTGTGGTCGTCGGACGACCTGCTCGCGGGTTTCGCGTCGAAGGCGAACGGGCAACAGGCCGCGTTCGAAGGCAAGTGAACGAAGTTGCGTCACCGTTCTCGCGCGCATGCCGGTTGACCAGCGTCGCCGAGGGTGCGTACGAGCGCGTGCTCGATCAGACGTACTGGGGCTTCGAGTCGCAGTTCGGCGGGTTTGTCCATGCGCTCATCGTCCAGGCAATGCGCGACGAGGTCGCCGACAGCGCGCTCGCGCCGGTGTCGATGAGCGTTCACTTCATTCGGCCGTTCCTCGCGGGATCGTTCCGCTGCGAGGTGTCGGTCGTGCGCCGGGGTCGCACCATGGCGAACGTGCATGCGCGCGCGTGGTCAGAAGGCAAGCTCGCGGCACAGGCCATCGCGACGTTCGCGCGCCGCCGTGACATCGGCGCGTTCATGTCGCTTGCGCCGCCGCCCGAGCTCGCTCAGCCGGTGGGCGCGCACGAGCCGCCGTTCGATCCGGTCATGGGTATTCCGAACCATCGTCATTTCGATCTCTGGCCGCGCGTCGGATCGTGGGCCGAACGCCGCGCGGACATCGACCGTGTCGGTGGATGGGTGCGCATGCGCGGTGAACCGGTGGTCGACGAGGCCACGCTGGTCATGATCAACGATGTGTGGCCACCGGCCGCATATCACCTCTGGGGCGTCGGGCACGTGGCCGTGTCGGCCGACATCACGACGCAGTTCCGCGCCGCGTTGCCCGCAGCCGTCGCGCCGGGCCAGCCGGTGTTCGTGCAGCTGCGCACCGCCGCGAGCGCGGGCGGGTTCGTCGATGAGGACACCGAGGTCTGGACGGCGGCCGGCGAGTTGCTGTGTCAGGGCCGCCAACTGCGGTTCGTCCACGGCTGAACCGTTCACCTATCCAGAAACGGGGAGTGGCCGGGAGTGGCCGGGGAGTGGCCGGGGTCAGCGGTACTTTTGGAGGATGAGCGCGCTTGTGGGCACGGCGGTTCCCGCGGTGACGACGATGTTCTCGGCCCCCTCGACCTGGTTGACCGAGGTGCCTCGCACGAGGCGTACGGCTTCGGCGATGCCGTTCATACCGTGAATGTAGGCCTCGCCGAGCTGGCCGCCATGGGTGTTGATCGGTAGTCGACCACCGAGCTCGATCGCGCCGTCCTTGATGAAGTCCTTCGCGTCACCGCGTTCGCAGAAGCCGAATTCCTCGAGCTGGGGGAGCACCAGGGGCGAGAAGTGGTCGTAGAAGATCGCCGCGTGGATGTCGGCGGTTGTGAGGCCGCTCTGTGCCCACAACTGACGTGCGCACAAGCCCATCTCGGGGATGCCGGTGATCGAATCGCGGAAGTACGAGCGCATCATGTGCTGGTCCTCGGACACGCCCTGCGAGGCGGCTGCGATGACCGCAGGCACGCCCTTCAAGTCCTTCGCCCGTTCGAGCGTGGTGACGAGCAGTGCTTGGCCGCCG
>JANMVY010000342.1:0-2600 GCA_031393535.1 Actinomycetes bacterium
AGGTGAGCAACACGAAGTTCGAGCTGCCGTCCGGTGTTGTGCTCGAGAACGGCGCCAAGTGTGGCGACAAGAACGCGGTGCTGCAGGTCGTGCGCTTCGACGCGGACAAGGAGTCTGCGACCCCTGAGGTGATCACCAAGGACTTCGGCAAGATCCGCTACCGCAAGGACCGTGAGGCCTTCACCGTCGCGCTCGTACCCGCAGGCACCACCGTGCCCCGGCCCACCTCGATCCCGCTACTCGATCAGCTGAGTGATCTCGGCGGCTCCACTGGCTCCACTGGCTCCACTGGCTCCACTGGCTCCACTGGCTCCACTGGCTCCACCGGCTCCACTGGCTCCACTGGCTCGGTGACCACGACCACCGGATCGTGATGCGGGCGGTCGTACTCGTCGGTGGGTTCGGCACACGCCTGCGCCCGCTCACGGTCGACCTCCCGAAGCAGATGCTCCCGGTCGTGCACGTGTCGATGCTCGAGCGCGTCGTCGGCGGGCTCGCGCGGTACGGGATCGACGAGGCCATCTTGTCGTTGGGCTTCCGGCCCGACGCCTTCATCGACGCGTACCCGAACGGCACATGCGCCGGGGTCACGCTGCACTACGCCGTCGAGCCCGAACCGCTCGACACTGCCGGAGCCATCCGCTTCGCGGCCCGCTCGGCCGGCATCGACGAGACATTCGTCGTCGTCAACGGCGACGTCATCAACGACTTCGACCTGCGCACCCTGCTACGCCTGCACCGTGAACGCAACGCCGAGGGCACCATCCACCTCACGCCGGTCGACGATCCTTCGCGCTATGGCGTCGTCCCCACCGCGCCCGACGGTCGGGTGCTCGGCTTCATCGAAAAGCCGCCGCGCGACGAAGCCCCCACGAATTGGATCAACGCCGGCTCCTACGTCCTCGAACCTTCGGTGCTCGCTCGTATTCGCGATGGCCGGAAGGTGTCGATCGAACGCGAGACGTTCCCCGCAATGGTCGTCGACGGCACGCTCTTCGCACTCCAGGACCCGTGCTACTGGATCGACGCCGGTACACCGGCGACCTATCTCGAGGTCCAGCTCGATCTGCTGAGCGGACGGCGTGGCATCGTCGAGCACGGTGTGCACCCCGGCGCAACCATCGAGCCGAGCGCAATCGTCGAACGATCCGTGGTCGGAGCGGGCGCTCGTATCGACGCCGGGGCCATCGTGCGTGATTCGGTGGTGCTCGCCGGGGCGCACATCGGAGCGGACGCGGAGCTGGACCACGCCATCGTGGCCGAGCATGCCGTCGTCGGTGCGGCGGCCGCACTTCGCGATCATTGCGTGGTCGGTCGGGCGCAACACATCGCGCCGGGCCGTCAGCTCGTGAACGCGAAGGTCCCGGAGGTCTCGTGATGCGTGCAGTGGTCACCGGCGGTGCCGGTTTCATCGGTTCCACCCTGGTCGACCGGCTCGTCGCCGCCGGTCACACGGTGCACGTGATCGACAACCTCTCGTCGGGCTCGAACGCCAACCTCGCCGACGCAGTGGTCGCGGCCGCGGATCGTCTGGTGGTGCACGAGCTCGACATCCGCGACGCCCGGTGCACCGAGGTCATCGCGGAGCTCGCGCCCGAGGTCGTCTTTCACCTTGCGGCCCAGATCGACGTGCGCATCTCGGTGCAACAACCGGTGCTCGACGCCGAGATCAACGTCCTGGGCTCGCTCCGCGTGCTCGAAGGCGCACGCTTCGGTGGGGCACGCAAGGTCGTCTTCGCGTCGAGCGGCGGCACCATCTACGGCGAGCCCGACGCATCGGTGCTCCCGGTCGACGAAAGCCACCCCCAACGACCGTTGTCCCCCTACGGGGTGGCCAAGAAGGTCGTCAGCGATTACCTCTTCGCGTATCGCGCACTGCATGGTCTCGACTTCACGTCGCTCGCGCTCGCGAACGTCTACGGCCCGCGCCAGGATCCCCATGGCGAAGCGGGCGTCGTGGCCATTTTCTGTGGTCGGCTGCTCGATCGCCAGCAGTGCACGATCTTCGGCGATGGCGAGCAGACCCGTGACTTCGTGTACGTCGGCGACGTCGCCGACGCGTTCGTGCGGGCCGCGGCCTCCGGGCCGGGCAGCGGGCTGGTGCTCAACATCGGTACGGGTGTCGAGACCTCGGTCAACGAGCTGTATGACGCCATCGCCGACGCCGCGGGCATCGACGCGCCGGCCCATCACGGCGACGCTCGCGCCGGTGAGCTCCAGCGATCCGCGCTCTCGGCCGCGGTGGCGGCTCACGAGCTCGGCTGGGCGCCCTCCACCGATCTGTTGACCGGCACCGTGGCCACCCTCGAGTGGTTCCGCGTCAATCGTCGCTGATCCCCCGCTCGGCCGCGACCTACCGACTATCCCGACACCCACTAACGGAAAAGATCCTCGTGCGGGAGACGCACGATCTCGTCGTGCACGTTGCCGTCACGCAGCCATGCGGGGTCGACGCCGCGCACGACCGCGGCGCAGATGCCCGTTGCCTTGCCCATGACCAGTTCGGCCGCGCCGGCGATCTCGTCGACCACGGCGACCACGGTCACCTGCAACTCGTGGCCGTAGGTGTCGGTGCTGCCGCGCAGGTCGAGCACCGCGCC
>JANMVY010000352.1:0-9536 GCA_031393535.1 Actinomycetes bacterium
CCGCGCCGGCCGACTCGCCGAAGATCGTGACGCGCTGGCGATCGCCGCCGAACGCCGAAATGTTGTCGCGCACCCACGCAAGTGCCGCGACCTGATCGAGCAAGGCGCAGTTGGGCGTGGTACCCGGCAGGTCGAGTACGAGGTAGCCGAGCGCGCCGAGTCGGTAGTTGATGCTCACGACCACGACATCCTCGGCCGCGCTGAGCGCGGCGCCGTCATAGGTGCCCAGTGACGACGCGCCGATACTGAATGCGCCACCGTGGATCCACACGAGCACCGCGCGCGCCGCGTCATCACACACAGGAGTCCACACGTTGAGGGTGAGACAGTCCTCGTCGGTGTGGTGCGGCTCCATGTCGGGGACGAGCCCGCCGAGCGGACCACCCGAAGGTTGGGGGGCTGCGGGCCCGAACGCGACGGCGTCGCGCACACCCGACCAGGCGTCATGGGGCTGCGGCGGTTGCCAGCGCCGCTCGTTCGTGGGCGGCGCCGCGTAGGGGAGACCGCGGAACACGTAGCCCGCGAGTGCTGGTTCGCCGCGGACGGCGCCCTTTGTCGTATGGACCTCGGGTCGGTTGCTGCTCGACATGGGAGTATGCAAGCACACTTTTGCAGTCGGTCGAGGGGGAACGCATGGCGCAGAACGGTGCAGGCCGTCGGGTTGCGATGGTCACGGGGGCGAGTCGAGGCATCGGCCGTTGTGGGGCGCTCGCGCTGGCCAAACGCGGCTACGACGTGGTGATCACCGGTCGCACCGTGCACGAGGGCGACGGTCGGGTGGGCGCGGTCGTGGTACCGGGCAGCCTCGACAAGACCGCCGATGAGATCCGCGCGCTCGGACGCGACGTGCGCGCTGTGCCGATGGACATGATGGATCGCACCTCGGTGCACGCTGCATACGACGCGGCGATCACCGCGTGGGGTCGCATCGACGTGCTCGTCAACAACGCGCCCTACTCCGGTCCCGGCACCGAGGCGAAGGTGCTCGACATCGACCTCGCACTCGCGGCGCGCATCGTCGAAGGCAATTATCTGAACCAGCTGTTCCTCACCCAGCTCGCACTGCCCCAGATGCTCGAACGCGGATCGGGCACCATCGTCGACCTCGGCTCAGGGTCTGCATTGGTGGCCCCGCCCGCACCGGCGGGCGAAGGCGGTTGGAGCCTCGCGTACTGCGCGTCGAAGGCGGCGTTTCATCAACTCGCGGTCGTGGTCGATGTGGAGTTCCGCTCCCGCGGCATACGCGCCTTCACCATGGAGCCCGGATACACCGTCACCGAGCGCGCGCTGGCCCTGGCCCACGAGGACACGTATGCGAAGCACTTCGCCGGCGACCCGCCTGAAGTGGCCGGTGAGGTCATCGGGTGGTTGGCCGCGGAGGCCGATGCCGATCGCTTCCTCGGAAAGATGGTCCACGCCCAGGGGATCTGCCGCAAGTACCACCTCGTGCCGGGTTGGCCCGCCGAGTAGCCGACCCGCCCTGACCCGCCCCGACCTGCCCCGCCCCGAAGGGTCAGTTCTTCGGGATGTCGGCGAACGCGGCACTTCGGAACTGGTCGGGGTCCTTCGCAAGGCCGAGCACGCGTTCGCCCATGATGTTGCGCTGGATCTCGCTCGTGCCGCCCGCGATCGACATCGATGGCGCGTGCAGGAATCCCTTGGTCACGTTGCGAGAGTCCTCGTCGTCGAGCATTCGCGCTGCGCTGCGCGGGCCGGCGATCGACACGCCTACGGAAGCCGCTTTGGTCACGAGTTTGCTGCCCATCAGCTTCGCGATCGAGCCTTCGGGGCCCGGCGCCCGACCCGATTCGAGAGTGGCCCGCACCCGCAATCCGACGTAACGCAGCACCTCCTCGAGGATGTACACGTCGGCCAGTTGTTGGCGGAGCACAAGATCGTGGTTCACGCCCGCGTTGCGTGCCGCGTGGATCAGTACGTCGGCCCGGCCCGACACGAGCGAGTTCCCACTCGCGCCCAGCGCGACGCGTTCGTTCATGAGCATCGACAGCGCGCAACGCCAGCCACCGTTGAGATCACCCACGAGGTTCGCCCCGGGAATGCGCACACCGGTGAAGAAGACCTCGTTGAATCCGTGGTCGCCGGTCATCAAGACGAGCGGCCGTACCTCGATGCCTGCGGTGTCGACGGGCACGATGAACATCGACAGACCCTGGTGCTTCGGTAGCGACGCGTCGGAGCGTGCGACGCACATGCCGAACGCGGCGTAGTGCGCGGCCGAGGTCCAAACCTTCTGCCCGTCGATGACCCATTCGTCGCCGTCGCGGACCGCGCGAGTGGTGAGCCCGGCGACGTCGCTGCCGGCGCCTGGTTCGCTGAACATCTGGCACCAGATCTCGTCGCCTTGCAGCATGCGGGCGATGTGTCGGTGGCGTTGTTCCTCGGTGCCGTGTTCGAGCAACACGGGTACGCACATGCCGATGGTGATCGTGTAGAGACCGGTGGGTAGCCAGTAGTCAGCCGCCTCCTCGTTGAAGATCTCGAGATGGCGCTTGGTGAGGCCGGCGCCGCCATATGGCGCGGGCACGGTGAGCCCGGCGAGGCCGGCGTCGAACAACCGCGCTTGGAAGTCGATACCGATGTCACGTGGCACGTACGCGGGAACCTCACCGAGCACGATGCGCTTGGTGGCGTTCGCGGCGAGAAACGCTCGTGCATGCGCGCGAAACGAGTGCTCGTCGGCGGGGGCGGTCGCTATCGGGCGCGGTGTTTCGGACATGGTCATCTCCGGGGGCGGGGTGGCGGCGTGGTGCCGTTGAGGTACGCGCCGAACCAACTCACCCACCACTCTTGGACCGGAGTTTCGACGGCGCGCAGGATGTACGTGTCGCGCACCCATTGCACGGCGTTGTCGGGAGCAATGCCATCGAGGACGGCCCAGCATGCGATGACGGTGCCTGTGCGACCGATGCCGCCTTGGCAGCCCACCTCGACCATGCCGCCGCTGGAGATGATGTTGTGCGACTCGTGAATTGCGTCGACCGCTTCGTCGAAGTCGATCGGCAGTGCCATGTTCTCCCAGGGCAACATGCGCGACGGCCATGTCGGCGCCCAGTGTGGGTCCATGTAGAGGCCCCATACGCGGCCCGGCACATCCTCACTGCGGTGGTACGCCGCCGACGCGCGGATCAACCCACCGCGCGGTAAGACCAGATCGGTACCCGGCATCGATCAGCTCGTCACACCGAAGAAGGCGCGGGCGTTCCCACCGAAGATCGCGGCCTTGTCGTCGTGCGAGAGGGCCGATTCGAGGATCTGCGGCACGAGGTGGCTGATGCGGCGTCCGAGCGGCGGCGAGTAGAGATCGGTGCCGAACACCACGCGATGTGCACCGAAGCGGTTCGCGAAGATCTCGATGAAGTCGAAGTTGTACGACAGGCTCGTGTCGAAGAGCAGGTTCGGATGCGATTCGGCGATGTCGCTCACTTCTTTCGTGCCCTCGAAGGTGCTGAACGAGTCGAGCACGAGCATCGTCGTGTCGGGAAACGCACGCGCGATGGCCGCGGTCTTCCAGATTGCCTCGTCGGATGATTCGGTCATGGCGTGCAGGATCGGACGGAGGCCGAGGTCGATCATGCGCCCGACGTACTTGAGGATCCACGGATTGTCCATGGACGCGCCCTGAAAGCGGGTGTGGAAACTGATCGCAGCGAGACCGAGCTCGTGGCTGCACCGGTCGAGCTCGGCCAAGGACTCGGCTCCGTATAGAGGCTCGCAGACACCAGCGGCGACCGCGAACCGATCGGCCCGGGCGTCGCGATATTGCGCGATGCGGTCGTTGACCCCACGTGTGTCGGCGATGCCGTTGGGTCGCTCGTACCCGTGACCAGGGATGACACAGCACTGGCGTACGCCGCCCTCGTCCATGATCTCGATGCGGCGCACCATCTCTGTGGCGACCGGGTCGTCGGCGCTGTCCTTGTAGCCGCCCATGGTCTCGCCGAGGAACGCCTTGACGTCACCCACGTGGTGGTGACAGTCGAAGATGTCATAGCCGTGGTCCATGCGCTTCCCCCGCGTCCGTGCCCGGGGAGCATGCCACAGCAGCTCGATGTCCCGCCGCGGGGCACGGTGCCGACTGAACCATCTGCGCGGGTGCGTCAGCCCACGGCCCCGGCGGCGCGAAGTGTTGCGATGCGCGCCGGGTCGAGTCCCAATTCGTGGAGCACCTCGTCGGTGTGCTGGCCGGGCGTGGGTGCCCGGCGGGGGTCGGGTGGTGCCTCGTCGACGAACTTGATCGGCAGTGGCATGAGGTCGGTGCCGTGCTCGGCGGCTCCGAGCCATGGAAAGCGGTCTTCGAATTGGGGATCGCGGGTGATCGACCGCGCATCGTGCACGGGCGCAATCGCGGTGTTGACCTCGACGCCGAAACGAATCCACTCTTGCGTCGTGCGCGTGCCGAATATCTGGCGCAGCTCGGAGCGCAACGGGCGGTTGCCCAGCGCATGGTCGGCGTATTGCTCACCGGGGTGGGCATCGAACAGATCGGTGCGGCCGATGCCGCGACAGAAGTTCTCCCAAAACTCGCGCTCGCTCGCCATGAACAAGATGTGCCCGTCGGTGGTCTCGTACACCTGGTAGCGAACACCCTCGCGCATGCCGCCGACACCCGGCTCGCGGCGCACGAAGTTGTCAGACGCGTTGCCGGTGACTTCGTCCTCGGGTCGCTCGTAGGCGCGGAGTCCTTCGATGCGCAACCAGTTGGCCGCGGCCGCCGCATCGGTCTGTGCGATGTCGAGCCGTGCACCCACGCCGGAGAGCTTGGCTCGGAACAACGCGCTCACGACGCCAAGAGCGCCCCACACCGGTGCAGTCTTCGTGCCGACGGACACGTGATCACCCAGGTACGTGAATCCCTCGGCGTCGTGTTCGACGGGTGCGACCGCGCCCCATGTGTCGAACGCGATGCCGTGCGACGGAAGATCGCGGTAGGGGCCTGTGAGACCGAAACCCGAGATCGTGCAGAACACGATGGCCGGGTTCATCTCACGCATGCGCTCGTAGGTGATGCCGCGCCGCGCGAGCGCTCCGGGACGCATGCCTTCGATCACCACATCGGCACCACGCACGAGGTCGAGGTAGATCTGGACGGCGTCGTCGTGGCGAAGGTCGAGACCCAGACTTCGCTTTCCCCGGTTGCAATGCCAATGCAAGATCGACACGCCGTCGATGATCGGCCACGCCATGCGACGCACGTAGTCACCTTCACCGGGTGGCTCCACTTTGATCACGTCGGCGCCGAGATCGGCGAGCAACGCAGCGAGCGATGCGGGTTCGAGCAGTGAACTCTCGATCACACGCACGCCCTCGAGCGGCTTGGCAGTCATGGTCGAAACCTAGCGGCTAGCCTCCGCGCCGGAACGCACTCCGGGGGGACATCGCACATGGCCGACGAAAAGGTGTATCCGCGCGAAGAAGTCGAGGCTGCGTGGCGCGAGTTTCGGCGGCTCGGGGCCGACGAGGAGAACTGGGTCGAGTGGGCCGACTTGTTCACCGAAGATGCACTCTACGAGGAGCACAACCTCGGCACGTTCCACGGGCGGTCACAGATCAAGGACTGGATCGTCTCGGTGATGGCCGACTACTCGGCGATGACCGTATGGATCGACTGGTCGATCATCGACGGAAATCGCATCGGCTTCTACATCTGGAACAACCTGCCTGACCCCACGGGCACCGGGCAGCGGTTCGCATTCCCCAATACGACCTTCCTCGAGTATGCGGGCAACGGAAAGTTCCGTTGGGAGGCCGACTATTACAACCCCCACGACGCCGAGACGGTGTTTCGCGCGTGGCTCGACGCCGGCGGTCGGCGGTCGACGCCGAAGGATCACTCGCTGCAGGGCAAGGCCGCATGGGCGCCTGATCCGCGCGAGCCGGTGCACCCGCGCGCCGAGATCGAAGCCGAGTTCGTCAAGTACCGCGAGCGCGCGTCCTTGGCTGTGGCCACCGGCGACTGGGATCAGTGGGCTGCGCAGTTCACCGAGGACGCCCACTATCGCGAACATCACTACGGGTACTTCCGCTCGAAGGCCGAGATCAACAAGTGGATCAACGACGTCATGCAGCCGTTCCCGAGCATGGAGTTCCCGCCGACGTTCGCGCTGATCGATGGCAACCGGGTGAGCGCGCTCATTCCGAACATCCTGCCCGCGCCCCCGGGCGACACGGGGTACTACGGCTTCGACGTGAACACGATCCTGCACTACGCCGGGAACGGGCAGTGGAGCTACGAGGAAGATGTCTACTCGCCGGCCGAGGCGCAGCGCGCGATCACCGGCTGGATCAAGGCCGGTGGCGTCATCCCCGGGTCCGCGTGATGACGCTCGAGTCGAGCTGACGTCGGTCGCGGCCCTCAGGTACGGGTGAAGTTGGGCTTGCGCTTCTCGGCGAATGCCCGCGGGCCCTCCTTCGAGTCGTTGGTGCGGAAGACGGCTTGGCCATACTCGAACTCGTGGGCGAGCGCCTCTGCCTCGGTCATGCCATCGGTCTCCTGCAGGGTGCGCAGGATCGCTTCGACCGCGATCGGGCCGTTTTCGCAGATGGTCCGACCGATCTCCTTGGCCTTCGCAACTGTGTCGCCGTCGTCGACGACGTGGCCGATCAGGCCGATGCGCCATGCCTCGTCGGCCGTGATGTGCTTCCCGGTCAGCAGGATCTCGGCCGCGTGCGTATAGGGGATCTGGCGGCGCAGGCGTACCGCGGAACCGGCCATCGGGTAGAGCGACCAACGGGCCTCGCTGACCCCGAACCGGGCGCTGCGGCCCGCGACGCGGATGTCGGTGGCCTGGAGGATCTCGGTGCCGCCGGCGATTGCGACGCCCTCGACCGCGGCGATGATCGGCTTGGTCGGGCGGTACGTGCGCATTAGGCCCTTCCATGCCAGGTCGGGATCGTCCTTCATGCGCGCCGCGACATCGATCTCGGGATCGGTGTCTTCCGCATCGCCGGCCATGGCCCGCAGGTCGGCACCGGCGCAGAAGTTGCCGCCCGAGCCCGTGAGGATGATGCAGCGAATGTCGGGATCGGCCGATGCCTCGACCATCGCGTCGTACATGCGGGCGAGCATTGCCCCGGTGAGCGCGTTGAAACGCTTGGGCCGGTTCATCGTGATGACCATCATCTGGCCATCACGTTCGGCGATCGCATCAGGCATGAGCATGTCTCCTTCGGGTTGGCGCACCCCTCGGCGCCGGGGTCGACCGTAGCCGCGGCGCAGCGACTCGCGGATGCCCAGGCCGAGCACATGCTCGGTTGGCGACCTGCCTATTCGATCGACCAGACGCTCACCGACATTGCGCGTTGGTACACCGCATGGGGGGAACGGCGCGCAAAGAACGGCGCCGCGTTCACGATGGCCGACATCGATGCGGAGATGTTCGTCCGCTACGAAGCGGTCGTCGCCACGCAGTAACGCACACTGGACCGCGTCGGCTTCACCGATAGGCGTCGATCGGTGGGCACGAACAGACCACGTTGCGGTCGCCGAACGCGCCGTCGATGCGGCTGACCGGCGGCCAGTACTTCGCGTCTCGAAGCGATGCGAGAGGAAAGGCGGCCAGCTCACGGGGATAGGGATGCGTCCAGTCGTCGGCGAGCACGTCCTCGGCGGGGTGTGGCGCATTGCGCAGCGGGTTGTCGTCGACCGGCCAGTCGCCGGCGGCCACGCGGTCGACTTCGCCGCGAATGGCGATCATCGCGTCACAGAAGCGGTCGAGCTCGAACAACGACTCCGACTCGGTCGGTTCGATCATGAGGGTGCCGGCCACGGGGAACGACATCGTCGGTGCATGGAAGCCGTAGTCGATGAGTCGCTTTGCGATGTCGTCGATGGTGACACCGGTCGCGGCGCTGATCGGTCGGATGTCGACGATGCACTCGTGCGCGACGAGTCCCTGATCGCCCGTGTAGAGGATCGGGTAGTGGTCACGCAGTCGGCGGGCCACATAGTTCGCGTTCAGTATCGCGATGCGTGTCGCGTGGGCGAGACCCTCGGCGCCCATCATCGTGATGTACATCCACGGGATCGGCAGGATGCCCGCGCTACCGAAGGGCGCGGCGCTGATCGGCCCGACCCCGGTGCGCGGACCGGCCTCGGCCACGAGCGGGTGATTGGGAAGGAATGGCGCAAGGTGGGCCTTCACCGCGACCGGTCCGACACCCGGGCCGCCGCCCCCATGCGGGATGCAGAAGGTCTTGTGCAGATTGAGGTGCGACACATCGGCGCCGAACTGGCCGGGCTTGGCCGTGGAAACCATCGCGTTGAGGTTTGCACCGTCGAGGTATACCTGACCGCCGCGCGAGTGAACGATCTCGCAGATCTCGACGATGGTTTCCTCGAAAACACCGTGCGTGGACGGGTACGTAATCATGATGGCCGCGAGCTCACGGTCGTGCTCGTCGGCTTTCGATCGCAGATCGTCCAGATCGACATTGCCCCGGTCGTCGCATCCGACGACGACGACCCGCATGCCGGCCATGGCCGCGCTGGCCGCGTTGGTGCCGTGCGCCGATGACGGGATGAGGCACACATCTCGGTACGCCTGGCCGTTGGCGAGGTGGTACGCGCGTATCGCGAGCAACCCCGCGAACTCACCCTGCGAGCCGGCGTTCGGTTGCAGCGAGACCGCGTCGTACCCGGTGATCTCGACGAGCATCACCTCGAGCTCGCGGATCATCTCGAGGTACCCCTGAGCCTGGTCGATGGGAGCGAACGGATGAATTTCGGCGAACTCGGGCCAGGTGATCGGCACCATCTCGCTCGTGGCGTTGAGCTTCATCGTGCAGCTGCCGAGCGGGATCATCGTGCGGTCGAGTGCGAGATCTTTGTCGGCGAGGCGCCGCAGATACCGCAACATCTCGTGCTCGCTCTGGTACCGATGAAAGACCGGGTGGGACATGAACTCGTCAGCACGGCGAAGGTGGCCCGGGATGCCATCGCGGGCCTCGGCGTCGAGCGAGTCGATGGCAGTGGTGTCGGTGACGATGCCGAACGCCGCGAGCACCGCGATGACGGTGTCGCGGGTGGTCGTCTCGTCGAGTGAGATGCCGAGCGTGTCGGCGTCGACAACGCGCAGGTTGATGCGGCGCGCACGGGCCGCTGCGGCGATGGCCTCCGCGTTTGCTGGTACGTGAACCGTGATCGTGTCGAAGAACTGTTCGCCGCGCAGGTCGATACCCCCCCGTCGTAACGCGTGCGCGAGCACGGCCGTGAGCCGGTGCACGCGTTCGGCGATGACGCGCAGCCCGTCGGGGCCGTGCCAGCAGGCGTAGAACGATGCCATCACCGAAAGCAGAACCTGCGCCGTGCAGATGTTCGACGTGGCCTTCTCTCGGCGGATGTGCTGCTCGCGGGTTTGCAGCGCCAGGCGATACGCAGCGCGGCCCTTGTTGTCGACCGAAACCCCCACGAGGCGGCCGGGTAGTGACCGCTTGTACGCGTCGCGTGTTGCCATGTACCCCGCGCTAGGGCCGCCGTAGCCGAGTGGCACGCCGAAGCGTTGTGACGATCCGACCAC
>JANMVY010000404.1:0-4361 GCA_031393535.1 Actinomycetes bacterium
GCTCCCGATCGCAGTGATAGACGCCTCGACGGCGCGTCGAGAACGTCGACCGGTGATGCTCCTCGGCTCCGCAACCTGCGGGCAGGAGCCCGTCGCCAGCGTCGTCGAGGAGCGCCGCCCGAGGCCTCTATAGCGTGGGTCGACGCGGTGGGAGCGTTGGGTGGGGCCCGAAGACCGACCGGCCGCGCGACAACGCGAGGTGCAGCCGTCGAGGAGCCTGTGACGAGCTTGGTGGCCGCGATCGCGCCGGTGGCCAGCACGAAGCGCTTTTCGACCAGCTGGCCGTATTCACGGGGAGTCGATAGGGAGAGGCTGTCGGCGCAGAGGGCGAGCCAAACGGCGAGGAGGTCTGCGGTGATCGCGCCGCCGACCAGTTGCCCTTCCTCGGCGTCTGAGTTCGCGCTCAGCGTCGCGCTTGGTGCCGTGGAGCACCGTGCTGCGCTGCTGACGGCGCCCGGTCAGCGGATCGCGGCCGACATCGAACACCAGCTGCCAGCTGCTGGCCTTCTTGGCGCGAATGGCACCTCTCATGGGCGCAACGGCACGCCGCACCTCTCATGGGCGCAACGGACGCTAGACCGGACACACCCGCAGGTCACGGCACTCGTGCGCAGTCGCCGAACACCTTCGGCCACACTTGTTGTCCGATGTCCGCTCGGTCTTGGCGTTGCGAACAACGTAGGAGCCTGGACAGCGAATCGGTAGGCCGAGGGCCCATACGGGCTCGACGGGCGGGTGAACAACGCGTGCGTTGCCGCGCACGAAACGCGCACGGGACCGGCCGACATCGACTGCACGGGGTGTGTGGGCACGGGGTGGCCGGACCTGTGACCTGGACCTGAGCGCAAGGAACGCACTCGACGGCACCAGGCCGAGGGTTGGGGTCGATCTTAAACCCCTCGGATCCTTCGGGGTCGTGCGGGTTCGAATCCCGCCCCGGGCACCGAGGTTGCCCCGGGCTCTGTTGAAGCGTGGATCGGCGGAACCACAGATGCGCCGGTAGTCGCTGCTGGCCGGGGGAGAAGGGCCTTTGGCAGGTGGCCTGCGGCAGGAAGACGTGCGACCCTGACTTCGCATGAGGCGTTCAGGCACTGGCGTTGTCGTCAGTGCCACGCGCGCAACAATGCTCGGCGATCGGGCTGCGCTGTTTGTGGGCCGGGCGGTGGCGTGCTTGTGTAGGGCGTCGCGATGGGTGAGGACGCGGCGGGGGAGCGGCCGAGTTACACCTCTGCGCTCGATCGACGGTTTTGGTAGCTTCGTCATCCGGGGAGTCGAGTTGTTGGGCCGGGGTGCCCACTCGGTCGTGCGCTCTTCCGTCGTGAGAGGGGGCACCGTTGGACCTTGACCCGATACCGCAGGTGTGGGTGGACAACCCCCACCCCGTCTACTGCGAGCTTCGTGCCCGTCACCCGGTGTACCACGTCGCTGAGCGAGATCTCTGGGTGGTGTCGCGCTATCAGGACGTTCAGGCAGTGCTGCGTTCACCTGAGCGTTTCTCGTCAGCGTCCGGGGTCGTCCCCAGCGGCTACGCGCCCGAGAGCCCGACGATCATCACCACAGATCCGCCGGAACACACCGCGATCCGCAAGTCGGTCGCGCGTGCGTTCACCCCCAAGCGAATGGCGGCGCTCGAGCCCGTCGTGCGGCGACTCGCTCGCGCCCTCGTCGCCGAACTGCCTGAAACGGGCGAGTTCGACGCGTTCGCGCAGTTCAGCGACCTGTTGCCCTATCAGGTGATGGCTGAGTTGCTCGGCCTCGAGCCGGAGACCTTTGGGGTTTTGAAACGGTGTGGCGACGTCATCGTCTACTCCTCTGGTGTCGAGGCCTCCGAGATGGAGGCCGCGGGCCGCGAGTTGACGGCGTTTCTCGCTGAGTCGTGCGCACGCCGCCGCAAGGACCCTCGCGACGACTTGATGAGCGTGCTGCTCAGCGAAACGTCCGACGACGCCGCGCTTGACGAGGAGGAGGTCGTCGCGATGTGCTTCCTGCTCACGCTCGCGGGCACCGAGACCACCACGAGTGGTATCGGGAACGCGTTGATGACCCTCGACGAGTTCCCCGAGGCGCGAGCCAGGATCGTGGCCGATCGGGCGCTGTTGTCGACCGCGGTCGACGAGATGATGCGTTGGGACTCGCCGGTACAGGGCCTGTCGCGCGTGACGGGCCAGCCAATTGAGCTGCACGGGACGGTCATCCCCGAAGGGGCTCGGGTGCACATGTTGTTCGCCTCCGCGAATCGTGACGAGGCGGTGTTCGCGGATCCCGATCGCTTCGACATCGAGCGCGCCCCGAACCCGCATCTGGGCTTCGGCTTCGGTATCCACCACTGCCTCGGCGCCAGCCTCGCCCGCACGGAAATACGCGTCGGGCTCGATGAGTTCCTGACGCGATTCCCCGACTACCGCGTGCGACGCGAAGAGGTCGTGCGGCTCCGCTCCGACACAAACCGCGGGTTCGCGAGGCTCCCGATTGCGCGCTGACGGCGGCGGGGCGGCGCCCATGGTTGGAGAACAAGCAGCGGTATCCGCCGCCCGCCCGATTGCGCGCCGAGTGTCTCACGGCGCACGTGAATCCCTCGGGGTCGCGCGGGTTCATGCGGGTTCGAATCCCGCCCTGGGCACGGTTCGCCATTCGTGGTAATGGACAGTGCGGCCGGTAATTGCGAACGGCTCCGACTTCGAACCCGGTGCCACCTACCACGTGCTGCCGGCCACGCTGAACGCGATAGGCGTTACGGCGTTGGCTGTTCCGCCGGTCGTGGGCCCGACCAACGCGCGCAATCACGGGGCCATGCGCGCGAAGGCGTACGCGGTGTCGACGTGTTCCCAAACCTCGGCGATGCAGCCGCCGTCGAGGCGGTATAAGAAGTGGTACTGGTTCAGGTAGTCCTTACCGCTCGCGGTGCGCCCCTTCATGTGCGCGTGCACCGCGACGTGGTCGCCCTCGGCGACGATCTGGTCGATGGTCCAGTGCATCTCGGCGAAGAACGCGTCGGCGCCGCCGAGCAGTTCGACGACCGCGTGCTTGCCAACGAGCGGTCGGGCGAGGCCGGTGGCTTCGACTGCTGACTGCGGCACCCACCATCGCACGTGGTCGGCCATCAACGCGCCTTGTGCTTCGGCGTCCCCGCGCTCCATTGCGGCGATTTGGTCGCGGACGACCCGCTTGTTGCGTTCTATGTCCGATGCGATGGCGTCCATGGTCGAGCCCCGTTCAGCTGTGTGGCGTCCATGCTGGCACAGCACCCGCGGCAGGTGGCGGCCGCATCGAGACCGCCTCCCTATGCGTCCAAGGCCGCACGGATCACTTCGTCGCGTTCGTGGCGCCACGTGTTGTAGGGATCGTCAGTTGCCGAGCCCGGGCATGGCCGCGGTGTCGTAGTACTCGCGCCAGTTGGTGATCTTGCCGTCGCGGAACTCCGCCACACCCACGACGGGCAGCGCCAGAAAAGTCGACCCGTCGCGCGTAAAGATGTCGATGCGCTCCACGAGCACGGTGTCGTCAGTGCTCGCGACGTGGCGGAGCTCGAGCTCGTAGCTCGAAAACGAGACGCCCCAGGTGCGCACGATGGCGATCGCCTCATCGGGACCGGTGGTGGTGGGGAGCCCGGGCTGTACCCACACGGTGGTGTCGGTGAACAGCTCGCGGATCTTGGCGCACATCGCGTCGGCCCCGCCGTGCACCCAAGCGTGGAGTAGCCCGAGGTACGCCTGCTCGTTGCTGTCGTTCATGGGGTGCTCTCCCTGAAGTTGGCGGAGCGTGGCGCTTCCACCAGCGGCGACGAGAAGCTACTCGCGCACGCGAGGCCGGCCGGATTCCCCGGATGGAGGCTGTTGCTCGCCGACGGGCGCCGACGCACCGGGCGAAGTCACGCGGATAGGCGGGGTGGGCCACAGTGGCCGCACGCCAACCTCACGACGGTCTCTTGGCCACGTGCGGGTGGCCTGAGCACAAAGTTGGCCGAGCGGGAAGGGTGGGCTCAGCCGACGAGCAGTGCGCGGACATCGTCCTCGGCGCCCGTGGTGACGAGGACCATGACCTCGTCGTCGATCTGAAGCACGGTGTCACCGCGCGGTACGATCAGGTGGCGGTCACGCAGAATCGCGACGATGGTGGCCCCACGGGGCACATCAAGCGTCGCGAGGCTGTGCCCCGCGGCCGGTGAGTCATTGGCGAGCGTGACCTCGACAAGCTGCGCTTCGCCGCGGTTGAGTTGCAGCAATCGCACGAGCGAACCGACTGACACGGCCTCCTCGACGAGCGATGTGAGCAGATGCGGCGTCGACACCGCGATGTCGACGCCCCAGGTTTCGTTGAACAGCCATTCGTTCTTCGGATGGTTCACGCGTGCGATGACGCGG
>JANMVY010000773.1:0-3442 GCA_031393535.1 Actinomycetes bacterium
TCTCGCGCACGGTGAGATCGGCATTGCGCGTCACCCGGAACGCGTGGTGCTCGAGCACGTCGAGACCCGGGAACAACACCGCGAGCTGCGCGGCGATCACCTCTTCGAGCGGGATCCACTGCTCGGACTCACCGACCCGCAAGAAACGAGGTAGGGGGCTCGGCACCTTGACCCGGGCGAACAGCTTCCGCTTCGCCACGCGGTCGAAGAGCATCACCGCCAGGTTCAGCGACAGATCGGAGATGTACGGGAACGGGTGCCCCGGATCGACGGCGAGCGGGGTGAGCACCGGGAAGATCCGCGACCGGAACACGTAGGCCAGTTCGTGTCGCTCGGCGACGGTGAGTTCGGCCCACGCCACGACGCGGATACCGGCCTCGGCCAGGGCCGGAGCGAGCTCGTCTCGCCACAGGTTCGTCTGCTCACCGACCAGCCGTTCGACCACCGCGCGGATCTCGCCGAGTTGGCGCGCCGCGTTCCGCCCGTCTGGAGAGGTCCCCTCGACGCCCGCGGCGACCTGGTCGGCCAGCCCGGCGACCCGCACCTGGAAGAACTCGTCGAGATTGGTGCTGAAGATTGCGCAGAACTTGGCCCGCTCGAGCAGCGGCACCGAGGGGTCAGCCGCCAACGCGAGCACGCGCGCGTTGAACGCCAGCCAGGAAAGCTCCCGGTTGAGGAATCCGTGGCCGGTATCCCAACCGCCCACGGTGGTCGGATCAGGGGCGGTGATCTCACGCATCGCGGGCCCCGTTGCACACGGCGTGCGGCTCAGGCGCCGCTTTCGTCGTAACCGAGGTCCCATTGGATCGCGATGCGCTCACGCTCGGCGTCGCGATTGACGCGCTCGCGGTTGCGGCGGAACTGGGGGTCGTGCGGCGGGAGCAGCAGGAGGCGGGCCATGACCCGGACGCGGAACCCGTCGATGACCGCACGGTCGCCGTGGACACCGTTGACCTCCCAATGCGGTGCGACGGGCCCGAGATAGAGCACCTTGGCCGCCGCAACCGGCGGCTGGGTCTCGGTTTGGACATCGCTCATGTCGGGCTCCTCGCAACAGGGTGAGCACGCAGATTGTACCGGCGCAGGCCGAGCAGCCCTCGGCGAACAACCTGCTCGGCCACGAAGCCGGCGAATTCCACACCGAAGAAAGGCCGCTCTTTATTGGGACTTTCGGCCCAGTCTGGGCGTACTACGTGGCGAACCGGAGGTGTCATGGACACGAGCTGGATGGCGAATGGAAATTGTGCCCAGGAGCCCCCGTCGACGTTCTTCCCGAGCGACGGCGTGGGGGTCGACGTGGCGCGACGGATCTGCGCGACCTGCGTCGAGAAGGATCGCTGCCTCGAATACGCGCTGAGGAACCGCATCGACCATGGGGTTTGGGGCGGTTGCTCCGAACGAGAGCGACGCCGCATCCTCAAGCGCCGCCGCGACGTCACCGTCGGAGCGGCCCGCTGAGGCGACGTGGGCGAAGTGGCTCTGGCGCTCAGAAACCGACCGTGTCGCCCACGCGGTCGACACCGCGCCGCGTGATGGACCAGAACGAGCTCGACCGGTGTACCAGGGGTACAGCACCCGCCATGGAGACGACATGGTCGGTGTTCGCCATGGCTCCCACCACCGTGTACACCGCGTCGCCGGCGTCGACAACGACGACCTTCAACTCGTGCATCTCGGTCGACCACGCCGCCATGCCACCGACCGCCATGGCTGCGCCGCCCGCCGGCAGGTGGTCGCCGTCGAGCGAACCGCGTTGGCGGAACACCGAGATCGTGCCTCCCGAGTCTGCATAGACGAGCTGCACCACGGTCGCGTCGTGCCACGCGGCGACGAGTGCCATGTCCCCCCTTGCCGGACCGAGCACCTCCGCGTCGGCCATCCGCATTTCGGTGTAGCCGTCACCCGCGGCGTAGGCCGTGGCATGGCGATCGGCGAGGGCGTCGAGCGGGGGCACCACTCGCAGGGCGCCCACGCCGGCCCCGAAGCCGAGTATCAGGAGCCAGGCGGCGGCCACGGCGACGACCGAGCCCACGAGGCGGCGGCGTGCCGCCCGCGACCGGATCGATGGACGTGACGCTCGCGCTCGCGGAGCGGTGCGTCCGACCCGCTCGAAGAACCCGAACGGCGGGTCGACAGGGGGCAGCGAGCGGACGAGGCCACGCACTGCCGAGATCGCCTCGATATCGGCGCGCAACTGGGCCGATCGTGCCAGCTCGTCGTCGAGCTCGGCTCGTTCGGCCGGGGCCAGCTCGCCGTCGAGCCATGCGCTCAGACGGTCGTCGGTCAGTCGGTCGTCGTTCATCCGAGCTGCTCGCGCAATTGCGCCCGCGCGCGATGGATGCGGCTGCGGACCGTACCCACGGGTACACCGAGCTGGTCGGCGATCTCGCCATATGGCAGGCCCACGACGTCGCACAGCACCAACGCGGCGCGGAAATCCGGGGCCAGCGTGGCGATGGCGGCCTGAATGTGGTCGGGGAGCTGCGTGGCCGCTAGGGCCTCGTCGACTGAGGGCGCAGGCGCGAGCAGTCGATCGGGATCGTCGCCGAGGGGCGCCTCGGGACGCCGAGCCCGTCGTCGGCGATCGTCGAGGAAGGCATTGGTGGTGATGCGGGCGAGCCACCCCTCGAGGTTGCCGGGTTCATAGGTCGCGAGACCGCGTTGCACGCGCATCATCACCTCTTGGACCAGATCTTGTGCGTCGTCGTGGTTCCCGCTCAGGCGGTAGGCCACCGAGTACAAGAAGCGGCCGTGCTCACGCGCGACCGCTTCCCATGTGGGGACACCGGGACGAACGGGTGCGGGTTCAGACAACGGTCGCCGGCGGCGGAACGAGTACATGGATCGATGTCACGAGCTCCGTCGCGAGCAGTCGTCCGGCCCGCGTGCATCCAACGGCGGCAAACACGGAATGGTTCCCGGAGGTTCGTACCCCGGACACTGGTGACTCAGGCGGACGCGGATGGTTGCTCGAGCATACCCGCAGTGCGGGCCACGGCTCGCTGGCGACGGATGCGCCGGCGCTCACGCTCGCTCATGCCACCCCAGATGCCGAACTTCTCGCCGTTGCGCAACGCGTACTCGAGGCAGTCGTCGCGCGCCACGCAGCCGCGGCAGACCTCTTTCGCCTCGCGGGTGGACGCGCCCCGTTCGGGGAAGAACAGATCGGGGTCGACACCCAGGCAGTTCGCCAGATTCTGCCATGAGGTGTCTTCGGTGTCGGTCAACGCGATGCGCATGAACTAGTCCCCCGGCCAGAGCTCGGTACGCCTGCGCCCGGCGCGTCGCGACCGCGCGACCAGCGTGCGACCATGGCCCGAGGGACATGGTCGCGATCGCGCATGCGCTCGCCTGGGGGAAGAGGCTGAAATACCATCCGTGTAATTACACCACTGACGTGGGAAATTGTCCAGGGCGGGATGGAATTCCTTGTCGCGCGCCG
>JANMVY010000431.1:0-1517 GCA_031393535.1 Actinomycetes bacterium
GTCCTCCAGTGCGCGCTTGAGGACCTGGCGGGCCCGGAACAACCGGGTCTTCACCGTCGACAACGGCAGGTCCATGGTCGTGGCTATGTCTTCGTAGCTGAGCCCGTCGATCTCGCGCAGCACGATCAGCGTCCGCGCGTCGGCGTCGAGTTTGCCGAGCGCGATCTGAAGTTCACCGAGCGCGGCGCGCCCCTCGACCGCGCGCGCCACGGTGATGCCCGAGATCTGCTCGGGGGTGTCGTCACCGTAGAGATCATCTCGGCGGGTCCGCAGCATCGATATCGCGGCGTTGCGGGCCACACGGAGCATCCACGCGCGGGGCACTGATCCATCGGGTTGGTGCGGGGCATGCCGCCACGCCTTGATCATCGTCTCCTGAACCACATCGTCGGCGAGGGCCGGGTCGCGCACGATGGAGATGGCGAGCCGATAAACCGCGGCCGCGTGTTGATCGATGGCGGCGCGCATGGGCTCGGGCGCCACGATCCCTCGGGGGGTCGCTTCTTTGGTGCGCTCGTCGTCCAACGTGGTTCCCCGGCAGCAGCCGTACCCCCTCCTTTCGGCCGGGAAGCCGCGGGATTTGAGCCTTTCGGCCCACGCTGAAGTGCTTTGACCTACTCGACGGTGAGAGGAACCACGATGTCGAGGACCCGCCCTTCCGGACGTTCGACGATGAACGCCGAGCGAGCGAACGCTTGGGGCACCTCGAGATCGACCAGCGGATGACCCGCGACGAGCACTGCACTGAGCGCGACCTCTCGCGGCCGCCGCAGGAAGGTGGTCCACGAGACGTCGCGCGCTGGCGGCCAGTGCGCAAGTACCGCTCCGAGCGCGCCGACGACGACTGGGTCGAGCGGGTCCGCCTCGCGCCAACGCACACGTCGGTCCCGCACCCGCAAACCACTCACTCGCAGCGCCGCGACGAGCGCCCGGCTCGTCACCGGGATCGCGCCTCGGGCGACGGCGGCGTCGCGCAAGGCCGACGACACGTCGTAGTGATCGTCTTGGAACGCCAGACGACGCACACCGAGGTCGTTCGCGAACGCGTGCAACTCGTCAACCGAGGCATCACTCGCCAGATGGGCCCAACGATCGCCGTGCCACGGCCAAACGGCATCGTCGACGAGCACGCTCACAGGACCGCTGGCGGAACCTCACCCGCGCGCTCGGCCAGCCGCGTGGCAACGCGTCCCACTTTCGCGACATGCGCGACGATCGACGCCTGTGCCCGTTCGGCTTCGGGACCGAGGCCGCTCCGTGTCGCGACCGCCCAGTGACGCATCACCACCGGCACCAGTATCTGCTCGTAATGCACGCGGAAGTCATAGATACCCGCCCGGCTGATGGCCCGCGAATGTGCCGCGAAGTCAGGGATTCCGGTGCCGGGCATCGCGAATGCGAGCAGCTCGGCTTCGAGCGACACCATCATCGCTGACGCATCGAGCTCGAACGCTGCGGTCGCAAGATCACGGTAGAACAGGTAGTGGAAGTTCTCGTCGAAGGCGACCCGTTTCATC
>JANMVY010000438.1:0-2650 GCA_031393535.1 Actinomycetes bacterium
TGGTGACTCGACCGCAGCGTCTCGATGCGATCAAGCTCCTTTTCGAGTTGCCGGCGCCGGGTGCCGTTCAGATCGTCGAACGCCGACGACAGCGACCCCAGGTGACGACCCACCTTGTCGACGTTCTCCGCGAACTTGTCCCACTGCTTCACGAATCGGGTGAGGCATTCGAGGATCTCGTCGCTCGTACGTTCGAACAGAAAGTTGCGCATTGCATGACGAACCACGGCGAGCACGGCGAACAACGTGCTCGGCGAGCAGAGCACGACGCGCTGCGCGAGCGCCTTGTCGAGCAACTCGGGGTCGTTCTGGTGGATGAACGTATAGACGCTCTCGTTCGGTATGAACAACAGCACGTGGTCGACGGTGCGGCCCGGTTCGATGTACTCGCGTGTGGTTATCTCTTTCACCCGGGCGCGCACGTCGCGCAAGAACGTGGTGCACGCCGTGTCACGTTCGGCATCGGTGGTGGCGTCGAGGTACCGCAGGTAGTTGTCGACCGGGAACTTGACGTCCATGTTGAGCTCGAGGTCGTGCGGGAGCAGGAACGTGAAGTCGGGGCGGCGGCCACCGGCCATGGTCGCCTGCTGGCGGTAGTTGACACCTTCGACGAAGCCCGCGATACGCAGCACATCTTCGGCCATGCGTTCGCCCCACTGCCCGCGGGCCTTGGGGCTTGCCAGCGCGTCGCGCAGACTCTGGGTGGTGTGCTGCAGCGTGGCCGCGGCAGTCGCGGTCTGCTCGAGGCGGTGCAACATCTCGCCGTGCTGGTGCGCACGATCTTTCTGCAAGGTGGCGACAAGGTCGCTCACCCGCTTCAGTTCGCCCGAGATGTCCTGGGCCCGTTGCTCGAACGCCTGCGCACGCAGTTCGATGTGCTGGGTGCCGGAACGCAAACGCGCGTCGAGCGCGGAGCCGGCCACCTTCACGGCGGTGTCGACCGCGGCCGCCACCGTGTGCTCTCGCTCGATCGCCACGGAGGCCGCTGTGGCACCCCGTTCGGTGAGCACCGTATGGACCGCCGCTTCGACGGACGCGTAACGGTCGGCTTCGGCCTCGAGGCGGGCGCCTCGACCCGTTTGACGGCCGGCCGCGAACGCGGCCGCCGCGACGGCGATAAGGACGAGGCACGACAGGAGCACGGCAATGGGGTCCATGCACGAAGTATCCGCAGGGGGTGTGACACTGACACCTCATGGTGGTCGCCGCTACCTGACCCGACGGGTCGCCGCTACCTGACCCGACGGGTCACCGCTACCTGACCCGACGGGTCGCCTCAGCGTGCGCGAATGGACGTGACGTTCGCGTTCAGGCGCAGTTGCTTCACCAGTGCATCGGTAGCTGAGGAAGGGGCCGTCACGTCGAGGGTCATGCACAGCGCGCGGCTCGGGAAGTCGGTGAAGAAGGACTCGATCGGGTTGACAAAGCTGAAGGACGCATCGGGCTTCTTCGGATCCGCGATCGCAGACTTGAGGGCGGCCACCAGCGACTCCCCCGTGAAGCTCGGTCCGAACACCGCCTGCAGTTGGGAATCACCACACGACCAAGGCGCGTCCGTGTCAAAACCGCCGGTGCGCACCGACGTGCCCGCGCCGGGCTCGAAGGCCGTCCGACGCACATCGCTGGTCGACCCACCGCATGCCGCGATGGCCGAGATCACCACATAGGCCGCGAACGGCTGCCACAACCTGCGTGCCATGACCCTCTAGATCGACGCCCGAGCGGGGAAGTTGAGCGCCGTCTCCCTTAGCGTGGCGCGCGCGGAAGCCTGTTCGCCAGTCCGTAGACGACGCGCCTACTCGCGCCGCACGCAGCCGCCACCTCGGCGGCGGCATCTCGCACGCTGACACCGCGCTCGAGTCGCTCTCGCAACGCGTCGAGGAGCACTTCTTCCGTGGGCGGCGCTGTGTCGGGCGCGCCGTCGATCACGAGCACGATCTCGCCCCGCGGCTCGGTCTCGGCCCACGTGCACGCGTCACCCAACGTGCCGCGCCAAACCTCTTCGTGCAGCTTCGTGAGCTCGCGCGCGATCGCCACGCGACGTGTCGCACCGAATGCGAATGCGAGATCGGCGAGGGTGCGCGCGAGTCGGTGTGGAGCCTCGTAGCAGACGACCGTGCGGCGCTCGGCCGCCAACTCGCGCATGCGTTCGTCGCGCGCCGCACCTTTGCGAGGAAGAAATCCCTCGAAGACGAATCGCGCGGTGGGCAGACCCGACGCGACGAGCGCGGCGATCACGGCCGAAGGTCCGGGCACCACGAGCACCGCATGACCGGCGTGCGCGGCCGCGGCCACGAGGCGTTCGCCGGGATCGCTGATACCCGGCGTTCCGGCGTCGGCGATGACGGCGATGCGTTCCCCCGCGTCGAGACGCGCGAGGAGGGTCGGGATCATCGCGTGCTCGGTGTGGTCGTTCACGAGGCAGAGCTCGTTCGCACGAACGCCCGCGTGTTGTAGTAGACGCCCCGAACGACGCGTGTCCTCGCAGCACACCACATCGGCGCGGCGTAGTTCGTCGACCGCGCGGGGCGACAAGTCACCGAGGTTTCCGATGGGTGTCGCGACGAGCACGACCGTGCCCCGACCGATCACAGACGCACCTCGAGCACGTCACCCGGACGCAGGCCCCAGCGAGCGAACGATCCGGCTT
>JANMVY010000448.1:0-2843 GCA_031393535.1 Actinomycetes bacterium
GGTCGATCCTCGCGCGCACCATCGAGCACAACCCGACACGCACCGAGGCGTCGCTCCGTCGCGGTGTGCTGCACAACGCGCGCGAGCTACCCGACGGCCGTTGGTCGTGGCGGTACGACCCGGCACGCGGTTGGAAGACGAACCAAGGCGATGCAGAGGTTGCCGACTATTTCGGCCCCCTCTGGGCCAGCGTCGACGCGATCACTGCGCCGATCACGCTGTACCTCGGTGCGCTCAGTCCGGTGGTCGGTCCCGAGGACGTTGTCGAGTTGCGGCGCCGTCAGCCGTCGGTGGTGGTGCACACGATCGCCGGCGCGGGCCATAGCATTCAGGGCGATCGCCCGATCGAGCTGGCGGGGCTGCTCGGCGAGCTGCTGACGTCGTGAGCCGTGTCGCGCTCGTCACCGCGACGATGGCGCGTGGTGCCGACGACGACGAGACGCCGTTGCTCGATGCGCTCATCTGGAGTGGCGTCGAGGCGAGCGTGGTGGATTGGGACGATCGAAGTGTCGACTGGGCTTCGTTCGATCTCGTGGTGGTGCGTTCGACC
This sequence comes from Actinomycetes bacterium, assembly GCA_031393535.1. Lineage (GTDB taxonomy): Bacteria > Actinomycetota > Acidimicrobiia > Acidimicrobiales > WLNW01 > WLNW01. The sequence continues at coordinate 551 of JANMVY010000448.1, forward strand.
TGGGACTACGCCCCGCGCCACGACGAGTTCGTCCGGTGGTTGCGACGAGTTGCCCTGCGTTCGACACTCGTCAACTCTGCTGACGTGCTCGAGTGGAATCTCGACAAGCGGTATCTGCGCGACATGCAGCGCGCCGGCATACCCGTGGTACCCACGACCTGGATCGAGCCGGGCGATGCCATACGACTCCCCGATCGCGGGGATCTCGTGGTCAAACCGGTCGTCTCGGCCGGCGCGAAGGACACCGCGCGCTACGCAATGGCGCACCACGCCGATCTCGCTCGTGCTCACATCGAATCCCTGCTTCGCCAGAAGCGCCCGGTGATGGTGCAGCCGTACATCACCTCGGTGGACGAGCACGGTGAGATCGCGCTCGTGTACATCGACGGCGTGTTCAGCCATGCCGTTCGTAAGGGTGCCATCCTGCGCGAGCCCTTGGTCACGACCACGGCGCTGTTCGCGGCCGAGGATCTCACTCCCGCCGACGCGGACGACGCCGAGCGGACGATCGGCGACGCGGTGATGCGATTCGTGCAGGAACGCGAGCCGGTGATGTACGCCCGCGTCGACCTGGTGCGCGGCGCGCGCGACGAGCCGCTCGTGCTCGAGGTCGAGCTCACGGAGCCGTCGTTGTTCCTCGGCTACGCCGACGGCGCGACACAACGTTTCGCCGACGCGATCGCCCGGTGGGCCAGCCGCTGAGCGACGCGGCTCACAGATCCTGGATGCGCTTGAACGCCTCGGCGGAGGCGACGCCCATCGTGCGTCCGGTGGCCGCGAGTTCGTCGCGGATGCGGATGTCGAAGGCGTGTCGGCCGGCAATGTCATCGGGGCCGCCGATGGTCATCGTGGTCTCGAATTGGCTCGCGTGGGCGAGGAGCGCGGCGACCTTGGTCGCTTCGTGCCCGGTGACGTCTTCGACGTGGTCGGGTTCTTCGCACTCGAACAGGAGCATCACCGAAGGGCGATGGTGCGCCAGCCCATGCTCGGGAAAGAAGTGCGGGTCGCGCGCGGCAACCACGGCATCGCACGCGAGGAACCCGGCGACACGGTGATCGGGGTGCAGCCGCCACCGGCGCCACGGATCGTGCGCGAGCACCACGTCGGGTCGGAGCTCGCGAACGATGCGCGCGATCGCGCTGACGTGGGCTCGCGTGTGGTCGAGCTCGCCGTCGACCGCGCCGAGGTAGCGCACCTCGCCGCGCGAGCCCAGCGTGTCCGCGGCCGTTCGCTGCTCGCGAACTCGGGTTGCGACGAGCGCTGCGGTGTCGGCGTGGGGATCCCACGTGCCTTTGGAGCCGTCGGTGCAGATGAGGTGGTGGATCTCGCACCCGGCGGCGGCCCATTTCGCGAAGGTCGCACCGCATCGGAACTCGACATCGTCGGGGTGCGCGACGATGGCGAGCGCTCGACGGGGGACAGGGAGGTCGAGGTGCATGGTCGCTGCCTTGTCGGGCCAGGTGGCGTCGCGCCGGTGGTTCGGGTTCGCGTCTACCCCCGCGTTGGGGAGGTCGGCCGAGGTGTCGATGTCCCACGCGAGATCGGGGTCGTGCACCACTCGTACGGCGAGGCCGAGACGGCGCGCTTCGGCGACATGGCGACCGAACGAGCCAGGACCGTACGCGAAGCGGAAGCCGGCCGCGGTGGGAACACACGCGATGTTCGTGCCGTCGCCATGACGGTCGGGTACGAAGGTGGCGCCCTCATGGCCGACGACGGCGCGCAGGTCACGAGCCTCGGGTAGGTCGGCGTGCGCCACGCACGCGTACGCGAAGCCCGCGTTCGCGAGGGCTCGAACGCCGTGATCGACCGCGGCCGTGAGCCCACCCGGGGCGCCGCGCACGACCGACGCACCATGCGCCGCCGCCCACCGTGCGACCTCGTCGTCCTCGCACACCACGTACACGGGCATCGGTGCCGCCGCGGCGAGCACCCGCGCCGCGAGCTCGCGGGCGAGACGCTGGCGACCAGCCGGGTCGAGCGTGTCGGCCAACCGGTGCTTCGCCAAGTGGAACGCCTTGATGGGCACGAGCACGGCCACCGGCATGGCACCCGGATCGGTCACGCTCTGCACCGGCCTCTGCACCGGTCGAAGTCTAGGGTGTGGGCATGGAGGTACGGGTCACGGTCGTCGGCGCCGGGTCGTGGGGTACCACAGTCGCCTCGCTCGCTGCCGCGAACACGCCCACCGTGCTGTGGTCGCGGCGCCCCGAGGTCGTCGCGGCGATCAACGACACCCATGAGAACCCGCGGTATCTCGCCGGCTTCTCGTTGCCGGTCGCGCTGCGCGCCT
>JANMVY010000451.1:0-1600 GCA_031393535.1 Actinomycetes bacterium
TTTCACGAATGGGTCGACACGATCGTGTTCGGCAACACCACCGACGCCGACGGATCAGCGAAGGCCGCTACCGATCTGAACGACTACGTGATCGCGCTGCTCACCGCGCACGACACCGCTCCGGCCGACGACACGTTCCTCACGGTGATGCGCGACAGCGCCGTCGAAGGCGGCCCGCTCGCGCTCGATGAGAAGGTGCGCATGGTCGTACAGCTGATCTTCGGCGCGCTGCACACCACGGCATACCTCATCAACGGCGCGCTCTTGATGCTGGATGACGATCGCGCGGCGCGGTCGCGCCTCATCCATGAACCGCAGCTGATGGAGTTGGCAGTCGAGGAGTTCCTGCGCATGATCGCGCCAGTGCAGGGCATCGCCCGCAAGGTCACCCGCGACGCGACGTGCTTCGGCCAAAAGTTCGTAGCCGGTGATCGCGCGATGTTGCTCTGGGCTTCGGCGAACCGTGATGCAGCCGCGTTCCCCGACGCCGACTCACTGGTGCTCGACCGCGCGCCGAATCGGCACGTCGCGTTCGGCGTCGGGATGCATCGCTGCATCGGCGCACCACTCGGTCGCCTGCAGTCACGCGTGGTACTCGAGGAGATCCTGCGTCGCCTGCCCGAATACTCGATCCCCGATCGTGGCGCGATCGTGTGGGGCGCGAGCTCGACGCGGGGAATCATCAATCTGCCGATCGTGTGGCCACGTCGCCAGGGTTGACGACTCAGTCGGCGTCGGTGAACTCCTCGGCCAGCAGCTCGAGGAGCAGGCCGTCGTGGAACGTGCCGTCGGTACCGCGCTCATAGCGGCGCATCACACCAACGGGCGTGACACCGGCCGCCGTGTAACAGCGGATGGCGGCTGCGTTGGTAGCCGAGGGATCGATCACCAAACGATGGTGCGCACGGTGTCGCGGCCGAGCGCTCGACAAGGCGGAACGTGACGTACGTTCCGTGAAGCACCGGCGCGATCGCGCGTCGCGGATCAGCGTCGTTCATCGCACGCCGGCCTCAATCAGCAACCGGTTCCATGATCCGATGCTTGCCTGGTGACCACCCGCGGCCGGCCAGCACCGCGTCGGCGACCTTCACGATGGGCACCTCGAGGTCGGTGGCCATGGTGTCGTTCCAGCGGTTCCAGAATCCGAAGAGCGACACGGCGGCGGCGATCTGGTCGTCGGTGAACCACACGCGGCGCGCTCCGATCCGTCGAACAGGTCGCTCGACTCGAACTCCCACACCTTCTCGATTCGTTCGTCGGCCACGCCCCGCTTCACGCCGGTGTGTGCAGGTACCCGCGGAACAGACCCGGGAGGCGCGCCATCGTGAGGAACGCGTTCGGGACGTAGCCGGCATGGTCGTCGAGGTAGGCGAAGTAGTCCTCGAACTCGCGAAGGTCAACACGATCAAGCGGATCGACATGTGCCATGGGGACGGCTCCGTTCGCAGTACGGCGCAGCCATTGTGACCGATCGACCGGCACCCTGCGCTCGGCGCGTCGCCGGTACTCTTCGACGCCATGACCGATGCCGTGCAGTACATCACCGACCTCGAAGCGATCCGCAGCCTGCCCCAGCGTTACGCGCGTGCGGTCGACGCGA
>JANMVY010000523.1:0-14170 GCA_031393535.1 Actinomycetes bacterium
GGTGGCGGCGACACACTTCCGCTCGCCCACCATCATGTGGGCAACCCGCATCTGTGCATCAACGTGTCCGACGTCGATGCCAAGCACCGCGAGGCAACTGCCCTCGGCGGCCTCGAACCAACGCCGATCGTCGACATCCTCGGCTCGGGCATTCGCAGCTTCTACGTGCACGACCCCGACGGGGTGCCGGTCGAGTTCGTACAAGGCAACGGCTGACCGCTCGACGCGACTGCCCGTAGATGAGGGACGGGCCGCGGGTAGGTCGAACGTGCACGATCGCGACGATGGAGAACCGGCGCGTTCGGACGACCCTGGGTTGTCGGTACGCGACCTGGCAGCGCGGATCGCGGCGGAAGGCTGGCCCGCCCAGCACGGTCGTCGCATCGCCGACGCCGCCCGAGCGGCGCGGATTACCTGGAGCAGATCTGCCACGTCGCGATCGATGGGCTGTTGCCGTACATCCGGTCGCAGATCTTGAACAGCGCCGATTTGTCGCTCGGACACCTGGCCGGCGTCGCGAGCTTGTCGCCATCACGGCTCATGCACGTGTTCACCGAGGCGATAGGTGTTCCGCTACGGCCTTACATCCTCTGGCTTCGCATCCAGATGGCCGCCGGCGAGTTGCTCTTCGGTGCGACGGCGACCGAGGCCGCGCACCGCTCGGGATTCGCGGCCTCGGCGCACCTGATGCGCACCTTCCGGCGCATGCTCGGCACTACTCCGAGCGAGCTCGTTCAGCGCGGCCCCGGGATCGAAACGACGACGATCCCTCACGACCCCGAACTCTGAAACTCGCGCGACGGCGAGCGAGATCCACCGTCTCCGTCGAGCGCCGTACCAACCACCGGCGGAGGTCTGACAGCCGTCAGTGAACGAGGAGATCGTCGAACGAGGGGTGACGGAGGAAGTGCCAGATCTCCCAGGGGTAGAACGGGCACATCACCGCGGAGCGGCCGAACTCCGTCCAGTAGTAGTTGTGCGCTCGCGGGTCGCTCCACACCTTGCGGGCGTTGCGCTCGTCGACGACGTGGTTGTACCGCCAGTAGGCGTCTTCGGTCACCTCGATCGCACGCTTGTCGTTGACGATGAGGTGTTCCATGCACTCGAGGGCATAGCGTCCGACGACCTCGTGGAAGCCGGCGGGGTGCATGCCGCCGTTCGTGTTCGGTCCGTAGACAATCCACAGGTTCGGGAAGCGCGGCACCATGCACCCGAGGTACGAGCGAGCGCCGTCTTCGGCCCAGGCCTTCTCGATCGTCACTCCGTCACGTCCGATGATCGTCATCGGGAACAGATAGTCCGTCGCATGGAAGCCCGTGGCGTAGACGATTACGTCGACCTCGTGGTGCTCGCCGGTGACAATCTCGATGCCAGTCTCGGTGATCCGGCGGATCCCGTCTGTCACCAGCGTGACGTTGTCGGACTGGAGCACGTCGAGGACGCTGTACTCACTGTCCACAGCGAGCGGACGCGCGGAGAGATAGGGGTGCGGCGGCGTCATCCTGCGCACGAGTTCCGGATCGCTCAGCTTGTTCTCGAGGAACGCGAGGCACGCGTCCCGCATCGCCTTGTTCCCCTCGCTACACGAGTCGGGATCGTCGAAGTTCGGGTCAATCTCGCTGAAGTCCGAGAGGAACCGGATCGAAATGGCCGCTTGGAACCGCATGAAGTTGGTGTAGAAGGGCAGGTTCCGGTCGAGCCAGTTGACTTGCGGCGGGTAGGGCGTTCGGTAGTCCGGGGTGGGCATGAACCATTGCGGCGTGCGCTGGAGGATGACGACGTGCTCTGCTTCGAGGGCGAGCTCCGGGATCATCTGGTAGCCGCTGGCGCCGGTGCCGATCACGGCGACGCGCTTGCCCTTGACCTCGAGGCCATCCGGCCAACGCGCCGAGTGGAAGGACGGCCCCCGATAGTCGGACATGCCTTCGATGTCGGGCAGCTTCGGTCGGTTGAGGAAGCCGACGGCGGTGATGACGCCGTTCGCGCGCAGTGTTCGCTCGCCGTCGGGGCCGTCGATGGACACCTGCCACTCGCTCGTGGTCTCGTCCCACGCCAGCGACCGCACCTCGGTCTCGAAGAGGATGTCGCCGCGCAACTCGAAGTTGTCCGCGACCCAGTGGAAGTAGCGCTCGTTTTCGGACGCGGGGCAGTGCGAGTAGGGGTAGCTGTAGTCGACGCCGAAGAGGTTCGTGTAGGAGCGGCTCTGCGTGTCGACACGACATCCGGGATACCGGTTCTCGAACCACGTACCGCCGACGTCGGCGTTCTTCTCGATGACGGTGTAGGGGATCCCGGCGCGCTTCAGTTGGAGCGCGGCGTTGAGGCCGCCCAGCCCGCCGCCGATGACGATGACCTTGAACGCTTCGAGCCGGTTCTGTGGTGGCGGCGTCTGCCACTGAAGGCCGCGGGCCCACGGGTCCAGCGACAGTTCTTCGAGGTAGAGTCCCATGTCTTCATCGGCAAGCTCGAAGCTGCTCGCAAGCCGAAGGCTGGTCGGAAGACGTTCCTCGGCACCGATCGAGATTTCTGCCGCTCCCGCGTCACGGTATGCCTTCAGGAACTCGACTGCCTTACGCCGCAGCAGGGGTGTTTCGTCGTCGCCGCCGGCAAGACCGAGAGCAGCAGGACCGACAGGGTTGAGCCGTGCTCGGGCAACCTCTTCGTCGCCCGTGAGCTGATACAACAGCCCGCGAAGAACCATTGGGTCCGCGAAGGTGATGGCATCTTCGATCACCGCATCGGACGCGGCCAGCAAGTCCTCGCGCACGTGCGTTTCCAACCGCGCCATCGCCATACCGCACCTCCGCGATCTGCCCCCACCGGCCCTAGCAGGCGTCATGCTAAGTCAACTGCGTCCGGACAGCGCGATTCGCAGTACGCCGACGCACCCTCAGCAGCACCGGCCAACACCCCTTCAACGAAAGTTCAAGTCCCCCCTCGCCCACGACAAGGGCCCGAGCTCAGCAGGGGTCTTTCGCGTCTTGAGACCCCGTCTTCTACCGGACTTCTACCGGGCCGGCGTCGGAGGCATCGGCGGTTCACCGGGCGACACGGTGAGGGGCAGCAGGGTCATCAGCACGTCGGTGTCGGCCTGGTAGCGAGCGTTGACGATGCGAAGCAGCCCGACGGCCACGAGTTCGTTGAGGTCACGTGTGAGTGTCTTCGGTCCGCTTGCTGCGTACGTCTCGGCCAGTGCAGTCGTCAGGCGTGGGATGTCCTTCTTGGCGACGGGATCGCGGAACGCGAGCCCTTCCGCGATGAGGGCTCGGCGTTCGCGCATGTCGGGGTCGCGTCCCGTGACCTGTTGGCCGACGTACTCGTGCCATGCCAACCGGTACTGCCGGTCGTAGATCCAGCGCAGCTGCTCGCCCAGCCCATCGACGAAGCCGGCGGCGCAGTAGGACAGGAACCGCGTGACGTCGCCGCCGCTCTCGCTGGCGTACCGGAGTTGGCGGTAGTACTCGTCGCGGGTCTTGTTGCAGTGGTTCGAGATCAGGTGTGCCGCGCTGGTGGGAACGCCGGAGGTGACGAGCACCAGGTACTCGCACAGGCGCGCGGTCCGGCCGTTGCCGTCGCCGAACGGGTGGATCCACGCGAGGTAGAGGTGGGCGAGTGACGCCTTGATGATCGCGACCGGGATCCGCATCACCCCATCGCCGGAGAAGGCCGGGCCGTTGAGCCAGTCGCACATCTGCTCGATGAGCACCTCGCAACGATCCCAGTCGGGTCCACGGTAGGGGCCGACCGCCACCGAGTGCCGACGGACCTCGCCGGGATGGACCTCGGGCGGCAGCTCGAGGTTCGCCAGGACCTGCCGGTTGAACTCCTTCACGAGCGCAGGCGTCAGACGAGGTGTGTCACCCAAGCGCAGACGGTTGAGCACACCGTTGTACGCCTCGATGACGTTCTCGACTTCGCGCACCTGGTAGTCGGCATCGACGGCCGCGCTGTGACGGCGGAGAATGGCCGCAACCTCCTCCTCGCTGAGCGTGTTGCCCTCGATGGCAGTGGTGGCGTGCACACCCTTGGAGAGGTTGATCTCGTGGAGCTCCCATGCGTAGCTCGGCGGCATGGGAACACTGGCCAGGTGCGTGCACTTCGAGCGGGCTTCCCCGAGGGTCATCCAGAACGTGGGGTTCATCTTCGAGAAAAGCTCCACCTCGAAGGTGATCCACGGAGTATCCATAGACATGGATCGTAGTTCGTCCAATCACTTGTCCACGTATTCGCATGCGCTACCTGGGGACATTCAAACTACATGACTAAGATTTGTCCACATACTTGTCCTCTGTTCTGTCCACAAGGTTGTCCCTTGCTTCCACAGGTTCCTTCCCGCCAGAACCGTGCGGGTAGGTCGGGACCCTCAGCCGTGGAGAGGCCGTGAAACTTCGGTCAGGCCGCCGGAGCGAAGTCGCGGACGAGGACCTGCGCTTGTGCTTCGCGTGCGGCGCGAGCGATCGCCAAGATCTGCGCGGTGTCATCCTCGGCGACGTAGGCCTCTCCGCAGTTCTCACAGACCTCGGCCGGCACCTCGCTGATCACAGAACGCGACTTTCGGTGATCGCCAACAGACCACGACCGTCTGCCTATCGCGATGGACGGTGACCGTCGTCACAATCGGTCACCTTCCCATACTGTGACCGGGGGCGGCGCGTGGGGTGTCGGGTTGTGACCAGCTGAGGAGCGTGCAGGTTGAAGAGCCAGGGTCTGGCCGAGGTCCGGCGGACGCTGTGGAAGGCCGCTGACGAACTGCGAGCCAATTCGAAGCTGACGCCGGCCAGCGCCGCCGGAGTGGACCCCGCCCGCCTGCCGGTCATGCTGGCGCGTGGTCAGCTTCAGCGATGGAGCAGGGGCTTGTACCGCATCCCGCAGCTTCCCATTGGCACGTACGACGATCTCGCCGGGGCCGTCATGCGTGTAGGCCACGGTGCCGTCGTCTCGCACCGGTCTTCGCTCTACCTCCATGGCTTGACCGACGCCCCGCCGATGACGATCGAGGTCACGGTCCCGACCTCGGCGCGACTTCGGCGCGCTGGGCTCGATGGCATCACAGTCTGGCGTGAGGATCTCGTTTCCGCCGACCTCGCGACGGTCCGTGGAATCCCGGCAACCACGATCGACCGCGCGACGCGCGACTGTCGTGGAATGGGCGAGAGGCCTGCTGGCCGGAGTTCGCTCAGCGGAGCGGCGCCCACCCGCGACAATGGGCCGGTGGAACGGGCGCGCGTCCAGCTGATCGACGGCAAGGTGCTGTACGACGGTCGATCGCTCGTCGCATGGGCTGCGCGAGTCGCCGACCGCATTGTCGAGCGGTGCGACGCCAGCCGCGTCGTCCTCTACGGCTCGGTCGCGCGTGGCGATGACGGCCCCGATTCAGACATCGACTTGCTCGTCGTCATGCCGATCGTCGGCCGCCGCCAGGTGGCCCGACGTTGCTCGCGGACCCCCGAAACCTTCCCATTCGTGGGGCGGTCCGTGGCCCCCTCATAGGGTGGCTCGCGGCAAGCGGTGGTCACTCAGCGCCACTTCGGACTCCTCTAAGGTGAGGGCGTTGGACAGCGTCAGCCTCGGCTTCGTTGTCACACCCCTCGCGTAAGTTCAGGCCACTCCCCCTACGGATCACCCATCCTGGAGGAGCTGGCGATGCAACCACCACGGAGTGCCAGGCAGATGACAATGTTCGAGACGAAACCAGTTGTCGCCACACACGGAGGTGGGACACAACGAACGATTACCACCGTCGACCTGTTCGCCGGTGCCGGCGGCTTGAGCCTCGGCTTCCACCTCGCGGACTGCGGCTTCACACCGGTGTTCGCCGTCGAACACGACCATGCGGCGGCGGCCACATTCGAGCGCAACTTCGGCTGTGCCGTGTTCGACGGCGACATCGAGTACGGCCCCGAGTACCCCGAGGCCGATGTGATCATCGGAGGTCCGCCGTGTCAGGGCTTCAGCCCGTTGGGACGTGATCGCGACGACGAGAGCCGCGCCCAAATGAATGCACTGTGGAAGCACTACCTCGACGCAGTGAGAACGATCCGGCCGAAGGTGTTCGTGATTGAGAACGTGCCCGAGTTCCAGCGCTCGGCGCACTTCGAGGAGCTGCTCGAGCTTCTCGATACGGACACGGAGCTCAGTGCGTACACGGTTGCATACGGGGTCCTCAACGCCGCTGGTTACGGGGTGCCGCAGAGCCGACGACGAGGGATCCTCGTGGCGATCCGCGACCAGCACTCGCCTTTGCCGTGGCCCCCGCCACCGACGCATGGCCCAGGGTCCGAGTCGGGTCGCCCCTACGTCACGGTGAAGGACGCAATCGGCGACCTTTCCTCGCGCACGCGGGGCACCGATCCGATCATCAACGACGGTGGTCAGCATCTTCACTTCGGTCGGCGACCCCTGGCCACATCGATGGAGCGGTACCAGGCGATTCCGCCCGGCGGCAACCGATTCGACCTGATGCGGAACCGACCCGACATCACCCCAGCATGCTGGCTGAACAAGCCCACGGGTACGACGGACGTGATGGGAAGGCTGTGGTGGGATCGGCCATCCGCGACGATCCGCACCGAGTTCTTCAAGCCGGAGAAGGGGCGTTACCTTCACCCGACCGCCAACCGCGTGATCTCACACAGGGAAGCGGCGCGGCTCCAGTCGTTCCCGGACTGGTACGTCTTCGAAGGCACCAAGATTCAGATAGCCCGTCAGATCGGCAATGCGGTTCCGCCATTGCTCGGCAAGGCCATAGCCGACTACGTGTTCGAGCACGCCTTCTCGGAGAGCCAGCCAGAGTAGCTTCCGGCGATGCTCCACGATGACGGACTCGAGAGGGCAGTCGCCTGGTTTCGCAGCCAAGTGCGTTTCGAACAGCGATTCGCCGCGGCAATCCGTCAGAGCTTCGACGAGGTGTTCGACGGCCAGCGAACCGGTCGCTACCGACTCGAGCAGTTGTCGAAGGTTGAGAAGACCTACATCGGCACCAAGGTCGAGATCGTCGTCCAAGATGAGTTCGGGCTGCAGCGCGGTAGGCGACTGGATTACCTGGTCGACGAACAAGAGGTCGACTCCAAGTGGTCGATGACATCCGGCGGCTGGATGATCCCGACTGAGGCGGTCGGAGAGTTGTGCCTGTGCCTGACGGCGAACGACAACCGGTCGGAGTTTCAGGTCGGCATCGTGCGCGCTGGTGAGGCCCAGTTGAATGCTGGCCAGAACAAGGACAAGAAGCGTCGCCTGAATGACGGCGGACTTTCGGCGATGACACGCCTCGTCAGCCAAGGGGACCTGGCCGTGAATCTTCTGCTTCATCTCGACGAGCGCACGCGCGGCTCGATTCTGAACGCCACCCTTTCCGGCCAGCGCCGAGTAACCGAGCTGTTTCGTCTTGTGCAGCAACGGATCGTGCGACGAGAGGTTGTGCTCACAGTCGCTCGGCAGGACGATGGCCCGAAGCGGGTTCGGGACGCTCGAAAGGCTTTGCGAGCCGAGGGAGTGATCGTGCTCGGGCATCAACAGTCGCACCCTCGAATCGCCGCCGATCTTGGTCTCGAGATCCCGCCGAAGGGCTCGTGGCTTTCCTGTCGCGTAGTGCGCGATCGGGGCGAAGGTGAGAGGTCAGTGGAGATCGCCGGGGCATCATGGAGGCTTGCCCGACCTGGAGACACGCCCGAACCCGCACCCGCCGTCTACACCTGACGACGGCAGTCTCGCGACGCCTGGGCCCACGTCGGCCAGTAAACGCATGAGCCTTCAGGCAACCCGCGACACAGCGCCTGAAATGCGCCTTCGGAGCACGCTGCACGCCCTCGGCCTTCGGTACAGGGTTCATGTGCGTCCACTTCCGGAACTGCGACGGGCGGCCGACATCGTGTTCGCCCGCGCGAGGGTGGCCGTCTTCGTCGACGGCTGCTTCTGGCACTCGTGCCCCGAACACGGGACCGCACCTTCATCGAACAAGGCCTGGTGGGCCGAGAAGCTGGCGAAGAACGTCAATCGTGACGCGGACACTGACAGCCGCCTCGCCGCCGCCGGTTGGCTGGTCGTCAGGGTCTGGGAACACGAGGACCTGGCCGAGGCCAGTTCTCGAGTAGCCGACGCCGTCCGAAGCAGAAGAGCGTCGCCGACTTCTACCAGATCTTCTACCGGACGGGTTGAAATCGATCGGTTCTGATCGAGGCTCGTCAACATGACGAAATGGGAAATCCCAGCTCAGACAGCACGAGACGGACTCAGCAACACCAGCCAACTTCCGGCCAACGAGAGTTCAAGCCCCCCTCGCCCCACGGGAGACCATGCGCAGGGGCTTTCGCGTCTCGGATGGAGCTCGGATGAACACCGCGGTCCGCGTGCTCAACGAGCTTCGCGACCTTCCGGTTCCGGTCGACCTCACCGTTGTCGGTCCGGCGCACCTCGACGAAGAAGCACGCGTTCCAAGCGTCGTCCGCGAAGCCCTACGCGGGGGGAGGGTCGTTGTCGCCGTCTGATCGCACCGCCATCGCTCGCCGATGGTTGCGGTGGGCCGACGAAGACGTCGCGCTCGCCGAGCCCACCGCAGCTGCGCGCGACGTGGTCCCCGTTCGCGGCACCCCTTCGTCATACGCTCCGGGTTCATGACGGAAGCATCCGCGGAACCCGGCGGCGAAGCAGAGCCGCTCGTCCGCTACGAGACGCACGGGTCGGTGGCGCTCATCACGTTGAACCGACCCGCGGCGCGCAACGCCGTGAATGCGTCGTTGTCGGCTGCCCTCGAAGCGGCGATCGACCGACTCGACGCGGCACACGATGTGTGGGCCGCGGTACTCGCCGCCGCACCGACTCCGGGCCGGCCGGTGTTCTGCGCCGGGGCCGACCTCAAGGCGGTGAACGCCGGTGCGACCCGCGGCATTCACACCACGCGCGGCGGCTTTGCCGGCTTCGTGTTCCGTGAGCGGGCGAAGCCGATCGTCGCCGCGGTCGACGGCCTCGCGACCGCGGGCGGATGCGAGATCGTGCTCGCGTGCGACATCGTCGTTGCGACCCATCGCAGCTCGTTCGCGATGGCCGAGGTCGAGCGCAACCTTGTCGCGAACGCCGGCGGACTGTTCCGTCTGCCGCGAATTGTCGGGCCGAGCGTGGCGATGGAGATGATGCTCACCGGCGAGCCGTTGCCCGCGTCGCGCGCGTACGAGCTCGGGCTGGTGAGCCGGCTCGTCGAGCCGGGCGAGCTGGTGGCCACCGCACTGGCGATCGCCACAAGAATCGCCGGCAACGGACCGTTGTCCGTGCAGGCGTCGCGGCGCATCATGGCCGCGGCGTTCAGCGACCACGACGAGACGTTGAAGCAGCTCGGGTACGAGGCCAGCCGGCAGATGTTCACCACCGCCGACACAGCAGAAGGCCTGCGCGCATTCGTCGAAAAACGCGCACCTCGCTGGCTCGGGCGCTGAACGACCGCCTCGCCATCAGCCCTCGCTGGCACGCACTTCCCACAGGTGGCCTGCGGGGTCGTCGTAGAGCGCGATCGCGAAACCCATGCCGTCGATCGTGCGCGACTCGAGGCCCAGGGCCGCGAGCCGACCGACCACGGCGACGAACGCTTCGCCGACCACGACCGCGACGTGACCGGGTTTGGTGAGCACCGGCTCGGGCGTACGGCTGAGATGGACCTGCGTGCCGTCGGCGAACTCGAACCAGCGCGCAGAATCCGCGAGCCCAGGGCCGGGATCGACGCGCGCTAGCCCGAGGCCGTCGACGAGGAACGCGATCTCGGCGTCGAGCAGATCAGGGTGCACGGCCAGGTTCACATGGTGCAGTCGCATGCGCCGACGCTACTCATCGCCCGTCGCCCGTGGGCTGTGGACGTGGGCCCGTCGCTCGTGGGCTGTGGACGTGGGCCGGTCGGCGCGCGGTGCGCTTACAGGCGCGCGGGCTCGATCGCCGCGATGCGGTCCATCGCGGGGCCGAAGGTCGCTTCGAGCCAGCCGCCGGGATCATCGCCGACCGCGCCGGTGACGAGCGTCGACACGCCGACGTTCGCGAACGCCTCCGCGCCGCGTACGATGTCGTCGACGGTCGCGCCCGGTGCGATTTCGCGATACATCGCCGTGACTTCGATCTCGTTGGGGTCGCGACCGAGGGTGTTGCAATGACGCCGCAGCACATCGAGCTTGTGCGCGATTTCATTGACGCCACCGAAGATGTTGCAGGCATCGGCGTACTGCGCAACGAGACGCAGCGTCTTCTTCTCGCCGCCACCTCCGATCATGATGCGCGGGCGCGGGCTGCTCACCGGCATGGGGCTACAAAGCGTGGCTGCAAGTTGATAGTGCTTGCCGTCGTAGGCACCGTCGTTGGCGCTCCACATCTGCAGGCAGATCTGGAGGGCTTCTTCGAGCCGTTCGAATCGCTCCGCCGTCGGGGGAAACGGCACACCGAGGCCGAGGTGCTCACGCTCGTACCACGCCGCGCCGATGCCGAGCTCGGCCCGGCCACCCGACAGCACGTCGAGCGTGGTGACGGTCTTCGCGAGCAGACCGGGGTGGCGATACGTGACACCCGTGACGAGAAGGCGCAGGCGCAACCGTTCGGTGCAACCGGCGACGAAGCCGAGCGCGGTGTAGCCCTCGAGCATCGGGTCGGTCGCGGGAGCCATCCAGTCCATCTGGAAGAAGTGATCCATGAACGACAGCGTGCGGATGCCGATCGCTTCGGCTCGCTTGGCGAGCGCGGCGACGCCGGGGCCGATGCCGGCCGGTCCGCCGGCCCAGTCGAAGCGGGAGATGTGGAGATCGAGTTGCATGCGGGCGTTCTACCGGGCCGCGAGAACAAAGCGACTGCACAGTGATCACACGTCGGCGCAGACGTGCTTGCCCTCGCACAGCGCCGCCACGTTCCGCTCCGTTGCACGGCGTGGTGCAATATGGACCAACCATGCGGAGGTACGCCCATGCACACCCGTCGAGAGATGTTGAAGCTCACCGCCGTCGGGGCGGGCGCGGCCGTCGGGTTCCGCCTGGAAGGCGCAGCCTTCAGCGCGGCACTCGAACTCGCGCCCGGCATGTTTCAGTACGGCGTCGCGTCGGGCGACCCGCTGAGCGATCGGGTCATCATCTGGACCCGGCTCACACCCGATCAAAGCGCCACACCGGGTTCGGGCAAGGGCGCGGCTACCGCAGTCAAGTGGCGCGTGGCGAAGGATCGAGCACTGACGAACCCGGTTGCATCGGGCACCGTCACCACCGACGCGGCGAGCGACCACACCATAAAGGTTGACGTCACCGGGCTCGCGCCGAGTACGCCGTACTACTACGGGTTCTCCGCGGGCAGCGAGGACTCGCCGGTGGGCGCGATGCGCACCGCGCCCGCCGCAACCGATGCGTCGCCGCGTCTTCGTTTCGCGTTCGTGTCGTGCTCGAACTACGCGGCGGGATTCTTCACGCCCTACAAGTACTTGTCGACGAGATGCGACCTCGATTTCGTGCTGCACGTCGGCGACTACACCTACGAGTACGGCGATGGTGACTACGGATCGGCGCGTAAGCTCGATCCGCCCAGCGAGACGACGACGCTCGAGCACTACCGGCGACGCCAGGCGCTCTACAAAGCCGATCCCGATCTGCAGGCGCTCCACAAGTCGGTCGCGTGGATCACCACCATCGATGACCACGAGACCGCCGACAATTCGTGGCGTGACGGCGCGCAGAACCACACTGCGGGCGCCGAGGGCATCTACCGCGACCGGCGCAACGCGGCGTACCAGACGTATCGCGAATGGATGCCGATTCGGGTCGCACCATCGCCGACCCCGGACGAGACCCGATGGTATCGCCGCTTCACGTGGGGGTCGCTTGCTGACCTGTCGATGCTCGATCTCCGCCAGTACCGCGATCAACAACCCGCGCCCCTCGCGCCCGAGCGGGCCACCGCGGCGATCATGCATGCGGCGCAACTCACCTGGCTGACCGATTCGCTGCGCGGCGCAGGACCGCGCTGGCGGCTCATCGGCAACTCAGTGCAGTGCATGCCGGTGCTGTACCCCAATGTGGGCGACATAGGGTTCGCGGCGCTGAACGATCGGTCCGCGATCAACACCGACGCGTGGGACGGCTACCCGTCGTCTCGTCGATCGGTGCTCGCCGCGCTCGAACCGCGGCGCACCGAAAGCGACGCAGTGTTTCTCACCGGCGACATCCACTCGTCATGGGCCGCCGAGCTCGTCGACGTTCCAACACCCCCCGTGCCGGCCGACTACTCGCCGGTCGCCGTCGAGTTCGTCAGCACGTCGATCAACTCCGACGGTTTCGGCGAAATCCTTCCTGCCGCGCTGTTGCAGGCGGGTCTGGCACTCGTCAACTCGACGAACCCACACATCAAGTTCGTCGAGGCCACAAAGCACGGGTGCAGCATCGTTGACGTCACCGCGGAGCGCGTGCAATGCGATTGGTACTACACCACGAGCGCGACCGCGACCGATCCCCGCATCGATCCGAACGCGACAGTCATTCCTGGCGCTTCCTATCGCACGAAGTTCGGCACAAAACGCATCGAACCAGTGAAGGAAGACAAATCCCCCGCGCCCGTCATCGACGACTGCAAGCCCGAACCTTCGCCGACCACCACTGCGTCATCCACAGCGGCCACGGGCGCGTCCGCAGCCACGACAACGACCAGTGCAACTGTCCCGAACAGTGACTCGGACTCCGACTCGTCGACCAAGGTCGTCGTGCCGGTCGGCATTGCCATTGTGGCTGGTGCGGCAGGCGCGATGATCGCGCTCCGCCGGCGCCGCCATGAACGAGCAAACCCGGCCGTCGAGCCGCACGATCACGATCACGATCACGATCACGATCACGGCGACGCCGGGTGACCCAGGGCCACGGTGTAGTCGTCCGTCGGCGACGTCTACATCGCGCCGTGGCGCAGCAGACGGCCTGACGACGTGCCGGTCTGTCGATCGTCCTCGATGGTGATCTCGCCGTTCACCACCACGTACCGGTAGCCAGTCGCGCGCTGCACGCGCCGCCAATCGCCGCCTGGTAGGTCATGGACGACCTCGGTCGGCTCGATCGTCAAGTTGTCGAAGTCATACGCGATCACATCGGCCGGCGCGCCTTCGACCAGGCGCCCACGATCGCCGAACCCTGCGCACATGCCCGGTAACGCCGAGAGACGCCAGTGCGCGGTCTCGAGATCGCACAGCTGGTGTTCGCGGACGAAGCGGATGATGAACTCCGTCGGGTACCGCCCCGACGTGGCGAACTTGGTGTGCGCTCCACCGTCGGACACACCCGGTATCGCCCAGCGATAGTTGACGATGTCGCGCATCGGCTCGATCGAGTGACTCATCGTGTCGACGTAGAAGGTCGTGCGCAGACCATCGGCGGCGGCAACGTCCAAGAAGGCGTCGACGAAGTGCGTGCCGGTCGCGCGGGCGATGTCGGCGACCGTGTGGTTCTCGAAGCGCTTCGTGTCGTCGGTGTGGCCGCGGATGACCACCACGCCGTCGATGGGCGCGGTGCCCGCGAACGGCAGTCGGGCCTTGAGCGCGTCGCGTCGCGAGAGGTCGGCCACCTTCGCCAACCGCTCGGCGGGTGTGCCGAGCAACAACTCGCGCCACGCATCGGCGTCGTCGAAGAGGTTGAAGTCTTCGAGCGTGAACGTGAAACCGAAGTCGGATGTGACCGCCTGCCCGTACACCCGAAGGCCGCGCAACCGGCAGTGCTCGAGCCAGGCCATCGTGTCGATGTGGGCCTGCGGCGCGCGGTCAACGGGGCCGAACACGTTGAACAACACGGGGCGTCCGCTGAGCTCGGCCATCTCCTCGAAGCGCAGGCGGTCGGCCGCAGGGTCACCCGACGAGATCGCCATCTGGATGCAACCCTCACTGCGGCGACCGAGCGCGCGGGCCAGGATGCGACAGGTCTCGTCGTGCATGACGTCGGTAGGCATCGGGCTGCCGTCGAAGTCGCGCTGCACCGCCATGGTGCCGGTGGGCATCAACCGTTGTGCCGACCAGCCGCACGCGCCGGCGTCCATCGCCTCGTTCAACAACCGGCACATCTCGTCGTGCTCCCCGTCGGTCGGGAGCATGCCCTGCTTCGCGCGATCGATGCCCATCACCCACACGAGCAACGGGCTCAACGGAACGAACGGCAAGATGTTCACCGACTTCGCGGTGCGCTCGACGCTGTCG
>JANMVY010000558.1:0-3054 GCA_031393535.1 Actinomycetes bacterium
GCTCCCCGAACGTCACGCGGCTCGCCTCGCACAGAGCGCCGACGTCTACGCGCAGATGCTGCTCACTGCATATGCGCGACGCCTCGAACGTCGCGATCCTGCTGCACTGCGCTGACACTCCCAGTCCCGCGGCCCGGCCCCGGCCGCGGGTGTCGACGCGCTGCGGTGGCGGTTCGCCTGCGATCAGGAGACGAGCACACTCGCAAAGCGCCGGATGCTCGCATAGGGAACCCATTGCGGTCGCTCGACGAGCGCCAGTCGCGGGTGGCGTTCGAACAACGCGCCGAGTGCGACGCGACCTTCGAGGCGCGCAAGTGCGGCGCCCAGGCAGTAGTGCACACCTGCACCGAAGCTCGCTATTGGCGCACCACCCCGACCGATGTCGAAGCGATGCGGCTCGACGAAGGCGCGGGGATCGCGATTCGCGGCCAGCAGGTTCGTGGAAAGCTCCTCGCCCGCTGGAATGTGTAGGTCGCCGATGTCGAGCGGCGCGAGCGTGCACCGCGCGGTACCGAGCACCGGTGGCTCGTAGCGGAGGATCTCGTCGACGGCGGCGGGCCAACGACTCGGGTCGCCTCGGAGCAGTCGGAGCTGCTCGGGATGATCGAGCAGAACGACCGGCCCGATCGACAGCAGGCTGCGGGTGGTGTCGTGCCCGGCGAAGAGCAGGTTGGCAATGAGTGCAACGAGCTCGTCGCGCGACAGACGATCACCGTGCTCCTCGGCCGCTATCAGCGCGCTCAGCAGGTCGTCACCCGGGTGGGCGCGGCGTTCCTCGATGAGCACCGACACGTAGGCGTCGAGCGCGACGATGGTGGTCTCGAGTCGCGCACGGAGTTCGGACGTCATCACAGGCGCGAACACGAGACCCAGCTCGGAGGTCCATTCCGCGAAGACCGGCTGATCGACCGGTGGGATGGCGAGGATGTGGCCCATCACCTGGATGGGCACGCGGTGGGCGAACGACGCGACGAGATCGATCGGACCGCCGGCCGGTAGCTCATCGAGCACGCGCGCGGTAATGCCCGCGACCACGGGTTCGAGCGCGGCGATACGCCGAGGGGTGAACGCGTGACTCACGAGTCGCCGTAGCCGCGTATGCGCCGGCGGGTCGTTGCTGAACATCACCCGCTGCCACCACGTCGCAAGCGGGCCGTCGACGATGCCGACACGCGCCAGCAGGTCGACGGTGCCGAGGGTCGGGTCGCGCAGTACCTGTTGGACCTCGCGATAGCCGAGGATCATGAGCGATCCGCCGGGCCCGCGGGCGACCGGGCCAATGGCGAGTGTCGCCGCGAGTACCGGGTGTGGCTCGGCCCAGAACGTGACGTCGGCGAGATCGAGCACGGGCAGCGCTGATCTTCCAAGCACGATGTCGACCGGCCGCATCACTCTCCTCCGTCGCCACCAAGTCTGCCATGACCATGGTCGCGCGAGGTCGCAGCCGAGTTTCGGAAGCTCGCGCCATTCGGCCTCTCACCGCCGCCGTCGCCCGGCCGAACCGTTCATTCACGCTCATGGCCTGCCGATGGGTAGGGCAATGCGTACCACCGTCGCCGACCCGCCGCCACGCATGCGTGCCGTCTCGTTCAGCTACGCAGATGATTTCGATCCGTCCTGGAGCGGCGACGTACCCGAGTTCGCGTGTGCCGCCAACAGCGTCTCGCTGATGATGCCGTATGTCGAGCCGTACGTCGCTCGTTCGGTGCGCTCCGTGATCGACCGCATCGACGACCCGGTGCTGCGCGAGCATGCCGTGGCGTACGTGCGCCAAGAGCTCTCGCACCATGCACAACACCGCCGGTTCAACGGCCTCATCGCCGAGCGCTACCCCGGCATCCACACGCTCGAACGAGCGATGGCACGCGTGTACGGGCGGCTCGCGGCACGAACGAACGCGGGCTCGCACCTGGCGTTCGCGGCCGGGTCCGAAACGGTTGCGTTCGCGGCCGCGCGGTGGGCGGCCGCGCATCGTCGGGAACTCTTCGCTACAGCCGATGCTGCTGCCGCCGAGCTGTTCGTGTGGCATCTCGCCGAGGAGGTCGAGCACAAGTCGGTGGTGTTCGACGTGTTCCGTGCTATTGACGGCTCACGTCGTCGGTACATATGGGGGATGGTGCTCGCGTTTGCGCTGCTCGCGTTCTTCACGGTTGTCGGAACGACGTTGCAGCTGTGGCAGCGACGACGCCTCTTTCATCCGCTCGCCACAATGCGTCTCGTGCGATGGGGGGTCACGTTCCTGTTCGAGTTGCTGCCCGCCATGCTCGTGTCCGCGTTGCCGGGACACCACCCGGGCGACCTCGCCGATCCGCCTTTTCTCACGCAATGGCTGCGTGAGCACGACACCCGCGGCGCAGCCTCGCCCGTCAGGTGAGCAGATCCCCCCGCACAGCGCACCTGGTACGTTCGCCAGGTTCGCCACACCTCGCGGGGGTATCTCATGACGCAGAACTCGATGTTCGACCTCACGGGTCGCGTGGCCATCGTGACCGGCTCGACCAAAGGTCTCGGCCGTGCCATGGCCGAGGGCCTCGCCGAAGCCGGCGCGACCGTGGTCGTCAGCAGTCGCAAGCAGGAGCTGTGCGACCAGGTCGCGGCGGAGGTCGCTGCTGGCACGGGCCGAGATGTGCGCGGCATGGCGTGCCACGTCGGCGATTGGGACGCGATTCCCGCGTTCGTCGAACGGGTTCACGACACCTTCGGCCGCATCGACATCTTGGTGAACAACGCGGGGATCAGCCCCGGCTTCACCACCTACCTCGACATGACCCTCGAGTTCTGGCGCAAGGTGTTCTCGGTCAATGTCGAAGGGCC
Organism: Actinomycetes bacterium; assembly: GCA_031393535.1. Taxonomy (GTDB): domain Bacteria; phylum Actinomycetota; class Acidimicrobiia; order Acidimicrobiales; family WLNW01; genus WLNW01. The sequence continues at coordinate 2,815 of JANMVY010000558.1, forward strand.
GTTGCGCATGAGCCAGCAGGTGGTGCCCATCATGCGGGACAACGGCGGCGGGGCGATCGTGAACGTGTCGTCGATGGGCGGCTACTCCGGCGGTGGGCCGGGCAACGGTGCCTACGGTGCGACGAAGGCAGCCCTCGTGGCGATGACACGGAACATGGCGCGCGAGTGGGCTGAGTACAAGGTCCGCGTGAACGCGATCAGTCCCGGTCCGATCAAGAGCGAGATGACCGAAGGAGCGGA
>JANMVY010000786.1:0-2472 GCA_031393535.1 Actinomycetes bacterium
TCGGCCCGACGACCCGTGGTCGCCGCTCGGGGTGGCTCATGGTGTAGCCGCCCGCCGGGCCCTGCTCTAATACGCCACCGGCTCCAATACGCCACCGGCGCCGCGGCAGGGGATATCGATGGATGAACCGAAATCACCAGAATCCAAACCGGAGCGCCTTGTCGACGCGCCCTCGCACCCGACGCGCCGCGCTGCGGCGCCCTCGCACCCCACGCACCGCGCTGCGGCGCCCTCGCACCCCACGCGCCGCGCCGCGGCGCTCATGGTCGGCATTGTCGTGTTCATCGTCGTGCTCTCGTTGCTCGGCATCCGCTGACCGCTCGGTGCTCACGACTGCTGGAGGAGCAGCGCGAGCAACTCGTCGTATCGCTCGACTGCGGCGAAGTTCGCGAACTCGTGTTGCACATTGGCCGGTGCGCGGAACAACACGCCGGCGTCCGCGGCACGCAGCATCGCGATGTCGTTGTAGGAATCACCCGCGGCCACGACACGGTAGTTGAGGCCGTGCAGTGCCTCGACCGAGCGCCGCTTCTGATCGGGCTGACGCAAGCGGTAGTCGACAATGCGGTCGGTGTCGTCGATCACGAGGCGATGGCAGAACAACGTGGGCCAGCCGAGTCGGCCCATGATGGGGTGAGCAAACTGCTCGAACGTGTCCGACAGGATCAGCACCTGGGTGCGGCTGCGCAGTTCGTCGAGGAACACGCGGGCGCCATCGAGTGGCGCGAGTCCGGCGATCACCTCGGTGATGTCGGACAGACGTAGGCCGTGCCGGTCGAGGATCGCAAGCCGGCCGCGCATGAGCACGTCGTAATCGGGTTCGTCGCGCGTGGTGCGACGCAACGCGTCGATACCGGTGCGTTCGGCGACGGCGATCCAGATTTCGGGGATGAGCACCCCTTCGAGATCGAGTGTGACGATGGTCTGTCGTGGGTCGGCGGCGGCCATGGGTGCAAGTGTCGTCAGGTCGGGGTGCGGTTGACGAACCGGGCCGGGCCGCGAGGTGCAAAGATGAGCGGACGGTCGGCCGGTCGCGGTACCGGTCGAACGCGACGGGAGCACGACGCATGGAACTCCAATTCGACGATCTCGAGACGAGAAAGGGTTTCTTCGTCACGACCAAGCCGGAGACGCCGACGTTCCTGCCCGAGCCGGAACGCCGCCCCCGTCGATTCACGCTGATTTCCGTCGACGATCACCTCGTCGAGCCACCGACGATGTTCGCCGGTCGCGTGCCCGGGCGCTTCGCGGAGCTCGCGCCGCGCGTTGAGCTCGACGACAACGACATGGAGTACTGGCTCTACGACGGGAAGCGCCAGTACAAGGTAGGGCTCAACGCCGTGGTGGGCCGCCCTTTGGCCGAGCGCAGCTTCGAGCCGGCTCGCTTCGACGAGATGCGCCTCGGCGCCTACGACATCAACGCGCGCGTGCACGACATGGACCTCAACGGCGTGTACGCATCGCTCAACTTTCCGTCGTCACTCGCCGGTTTCGCCGGACAGCGATATCAACTCGGCGTGAGCGACCCTGAGCTCGCGCTCGCGGTCGTGCGCGCCGCGAACGATTGGCACGTCGAGGAATGGGCAGGTGCGCACCCGAGCCGCATCATCCCCCTGCAACTGCCGTGGTTGCTCGACCCCGAGATCGCCGCGGCCGAGATTCGACGTAACGCAGCACGTGGTGTGCGGGCCGTCACGTTCCCCGAGCTGCCCGAGCGCCTCGGCCTCCCGTCGCTGCACACCGGCTACTGGGACCCGTTCCTTGCCGCTTGCGAAGAGACCGAGACCGTCATCTGCCTGCACGTCGGTTCATCGTCGAGCGCGCCGATCACATCATCGGACGCGCCCGCGGACACGATCGGTGTGCTCTTCTTCGGCTGGGCGATGTTCGCCGCGGTCGACTGGCTGTATTCGAAGATCCCAGTGCGTTTTCCGAACATCCGCATCTGTTTGTCGGAAGGCGGTCTGGGCTGGGTGGCCGGTCTGCTCGACCGCCTCGACCACGTGAGTCGCTACCAGGCGGTGTACGGCACCTGGGAGGGCATCGAGCTCACCCCGCGCGAGACGATGCAGCGTAACTTCTGGTTTTGCGCGATCGATGATCCGTCGGGGCTCGCGCAGCGCCATCTCATCGGTGTCGAGCACGTGCTGCTCGAGTCCGACTATCCACACCAGGACGGCACCTGGCCCGACACCCAGGAGTTGCTGCACTCGCAGATCGGTTCGTTTCCCGCCGACGACATCCGCAAGATCACCTGGCAGAACGCCTCGCGGTTGTTCTCGTTTCCCGTACCCGTACCCGTCCAACTCGACCCCGAGGCCTACTGATGGTGCACACCGACGACATCCGATTCAAGATCGCGGCGGCGCGCCGGATCCTCTTCCGCGAAGGGTGCGACTCCAACGTCGGAGGCCATGTGAGCGCTCGGGCCGTCGGTGAAGATGCGTTCTGGGTCACCGGGTTCGAGTACTT
>JANMVY010000599.1:0-7339 GCA_031393535.1 Actinomycetes bacterium
CGACGGCAGCCCGAGCGGCGCAGGGTTCTCGGGAAAGCTCACGGCGCGGGCCCCGAGCGCCGCGGTGCGTTCGACCTCGGCGACACACAACGACACATCCCACAACGGCACGATCACCATCGGTATCTGACGCCCGGGCGCATAGGCACACCATTCGCCGAGCACGAAATCGTTGTAGGTCTGCACGCACGCGAGCGCGAGCGCGCGGTCGCGTGTCTTCAAGAAGCGTGTGCCGGCGAAGCGGGGAAAGGTCGGGAAGCACAGTTGAGCCTGCACACCGTCGAGGTCCATGTCGGCGGTGCGGTCCTTCGGCGAGTAGCAGCCGGGGCGGATCGCGTCGTAGCGCAGCGCGTCGCGGCCGCGCTCGTCGACAGGCACACCGGCGATGCCCATACCCATCGACTGCGTAATGAGGGTGCCGTCGAACAACCAGGCTTCGCTACCCGCGGCGAACACCCGACCGAAATCGTCGGCGAGCGGTTCGGTGCACTCGACCACACGAGGCGCGTCGGCCCGCCAACGCGTCGCCAGGCGCGACGTCCACAAGTCAGGGGGTTCGAGCAAATGGTCGTCGACCGAGACGTACTGCATATGCGGTTGCAGCGGCATTGACTTCCCCCGAAGGCACTCGGCGCGACTCGACGGTAGCCGAGCAGGCGCACCCGAGCGGGCGGGGTGAACCCAGGCGTGACGCATGAGAGATACCGATGATGTGTCTTTCGTAACGCGTTCGTGATAAACACCTTCGGGCCTCGCGGCGGAATCCCCCGGGTGTTCGCCGCGTCCATGCCTCGGATCACCTGTGCGAGCACCGAAGCGAGTACCCGGAAGGGCAGTTGCAGCAGCGCTCATCCTCACGCTTACCGCGTGCGGATCAGCTCCGCCGACGACCGCATCGGGCACCTCTCGCACCGCCGGTCGTGCCGTGGCTTCGCTGCTGGAGAGCCGTATCGGCCAGGCCGTCGAGGCCCGGGCCGTCGAATGGCCCGCGCCGCGGGTCGTTGCGGTCGTCCAACCCGAGGTCGGTTTCGACGTGCTCATCGGCGATTCTGCCGCCGAAGCGATCGCGAGCACCCTCGCCGACTCCGCCGACCTCCCCCAGCCCGCCTGGTGGAGCGGAGAGTGCAACGCCGACAAGCACCGCGGCGCCCGGCCGCTCGGGGCGTCGTATCGCGGTGTGCAGGCCTGCGGTCCCCAGCCCGGAAAATCTACGGGCCGGCTGGTGTTCTTCTTCCCTGGCGCGTGGGGCGAGTACGAGTTCCAGTGCACCGAGCTCGTCTACCGGTTCCTCTACCTCGCGTACGGGGTGGCCCCCTACACCGGCAACGGCGACCAAGTGGTCGACAACTACAAGCCGTCCTACGGTGGCAACCTCGTCAAGGTCGCCAACGGCTCCGGGGCGTTGCCCGCGCCGGGCGATGTGTTGTCATACCTCAGCGTGCACAGCTCGATCGTCACTCGGGTCGACGTCGACGCGGACGGCAACGGCGTCATCGCGGTCGTCGAGCAGAACGCGCCGAATGACGGATCCGCCACGCTGAAGGTGGCCCGTGGGCGCATCGCGGGTGTGAAGAACTGGCTGCACCACACCCGCGGGTGAGGTGTGCCGCCGGCCCTTCAGGTGGGCCCGGCCGCAGGGTGCTCGTATCGTCGCTGCATCATGACGATCGACTTCGCCGAGCGCGAGCAATCGCGGCGCGCGTGGACCACCCTCGTGGCCGTCGGGTTCACGAACCTGCAAATGGCGATGACGCTCTCGATGGCGTTCGTGGTGTTCCCCGACCTCGAACGCGCGTTCCCCGACGCGTCGTCGGCGACACTGTCGTGGGCCGTCAACATCTTCACCATCGTCGGCGCGTCGACGTTGGTGCTCGGCGCAGCATTGGCCCGACGCTGGGGCGACAAGCGCACGTTGCTCGCCGGTACCGCACTGTTCACGCTGGCATCGGCCGCCGCGGCCGTGTCACCGGGTTTGGCGCCGTTGATCGCCTGCCGCGTCGGCCAAGCCCTCGCGTCGTCGCTCGTCATCCCGAGTGGCGCGGCCATCGTTTACCGCGAGTTCCCACTGGCCAAACGCGGCGTGGCGGTCACGACGTCCGCGGCGATCGGTGCCGTCGGTGCTGCGGCCGGACCATCGCTCGGTGGCTTGCTGATCGACGCGGGCAGCTGGCGCTGGGCGTTCTGGATGAACCTCCCCTTGGGCCTCGTGGCGCTGGCCGTGGTCGCGCGCGTCGTCGTGGCGAACCCCGCGCGGTCCTCCGTCCGCATGCCCGACACGCTGAGCTCGGTGATGTTGACCGCGGGCATAGGTGCCGCGGTGCTCGCACTCGTGCAATCCCCCGACTGGGGTTGGCGTGACCCACGAACGATTGCATCGCTCGTCGCCGGCGCGGCCATGCTGACGACGGTGGTACGTCGATCGTTCCATCACCCTCGGCCGCTGCTCGAGCTTGCGCTGTTTCGCGACGTGCGATTCAGAATCGGCAACGTGGCCCTGCTCGTGTTCTCGATCAGCTTCTTCGGCTTCTTGTTGACGAGCGTGTTGTTCCTCACCGACGTGTGGGACTACTCCATCCGCCGCGCTGGCCTGCTCACCACCCCGGTCTTTGCGGCCACCGCGGTCATGTCGGTGGTGTCGAACCGCATCGTGAGCCGCACCGGCTACCGCTTCGTGCTGATCGTCGGCGGGGCGTTGTGGGCCGCGGGCACGACGGCGATGGCCGTCGGGCTCGGATCGACGCCCTCCACCAGTCGGTGGCTCATGGCCATCACGGTCATCGGGCTCGGCTCGGGCATGCTGTGGGGGTCCATGCTCGCGGTGAGCCTCGCCACGCTGCCGGCCGCGTCGATGGCCGCGGCCACGAGCCTCAGCCAGACGTTGCAGAACATCGGCAGCACGTTGGGTGTCGCGGTCATGGTGACCGCGCTGGGCAAGGTCGCGGTGGGCGATGTGGGCGCGTTCCCGGCCATGTGGGCGGCGTCTGCGCTCATCACCGCGCTCGCAGTCGCGGTGTGCGCCTGGGTGTCGACCGGCTCGCCCGCGAGCGAGCTCAGTCGAACGTCACGTGCGCTTCGCGGTACCCGCGGATCGACCAGCCGAGCTTGATCTCGAGCGGCCCATCGGTCACCAATCGGTAGCGCGGCGCGCCCGACAACAACTCCTCGAAGGCCACGCGCGCCTCGAGACGGGCGAGGTGCGCCCCCAGGCAGAAGTGCACCGTGGCCGAACGCAAGGTGCTGGAGCTCGGGACGGCCGAGCTCGAACGAGTCGGGCCGCGCGAACTGTCGCTCGTCGCGGTTCGCCGCACCCCAGTACAACTCGACGGCCGCGCCCGCGGGAATAACACATCCGTGCAACTCGACTGGTGCGATGGTCGTGCGGAACAGCATCTGCACCGGACCGTCGTAGCGGAGCATCTCCTCGACGAACGCGGCGATCGTCACCGGGTCGGCCACCAACCGGGACCGCAACTCGGGGTGCTGCGCGAGGAACACCGCACCCGTGGCGATGAGATTCGCCGTCGTGTCGTTGCCGGCGACCACGAGGTGCAGCAAGTAGCCGAGGAGTTGCTCGTGGGTGAGCCGGCGATCGTCGACCTCGGCGGTGAGCAACGCGCTGACGAGATCGTCGGCCGGCGAGCGGCGCCGCGCCGCGAGCAACGGTTCGAACATGGCGTAGATCTCGGCGTTCGCAACTTCCGCCTCGGCGGGAGCACCCGCGATCGACACCTCGGAGAGCACGTGACAGCGCGCGTGGTGCTCTCGATCCAGACCGATCAGATCGCCGATCATCGTGCTCGGGATCGGGGCCGCGTAGTCGCGCACCATGTCGAAACCCCCACGCGCGCGACCATCGGCCAGCAACCCGCGGGCAAGCGCACGGACCTCCGTTTCGAGAGTGCCGATACGACGGGGCCGAAAGCGTGCCGACAACAGCGCGCGCCACACGTCGTGTTCGGGTGGATCCATGCGGGTGATGCGGTCGAACACCGCGAGCCGATTCGCGGCCGACGAGTACCGGGCATGGTCGCGCGCGGCCTCGCGTACGTCGGCGAAGCGCGTCAGCACGTAGACACCTCGGCTTTCGTCGAACAACACCGGTTGCTCGTCACGCAACCGTGTGTAGACGGGAAACGGATCGTGGTGGAAGGCGTCGGTGCGCAGTGTGCGCAGGGACCCGCTCATGGCAGAACACCGTAGACGCGCGCCGCGTCGCAACGGCTCGGTGCGGTGCGGATCGAACCGTTCAGGCGAGCACGAGCGAGAGCTCGTCGGGACCGCGGATCGCGGTGATGCCCGAATGCCAGGTGAGGTCGTCGCCCGACAACTCGGTGTGCGGAAACCGCGTCACCAGCGTCTCGATCACGACGCGTAGCTCGAGACGCGCGAGCCAGCTGCCCACGCACACGTGCGGACCTTTCCCGAACGCGATGTGCTTCGGCGCGTCGGCGCGGGTGATGTCGAGCACATCGGCCGCGGGGCCCCACTTGGCCTCGTCGCGATTAGCCGAGGCGATCCACGCAACGACGGGCGCACCCTCGGGGATGACGTCATCGCCGAAGCGGTATTGCTCGAGGGTGGTGCGGCGCATGTACTGCGCGGTCGAGTCGAACCGCAACAGCTCCTCGACCGCGTTGTCGAACAGGTCAGGCCGCGCGCACAGCAGCTCCCACTGCCGGCGATGACGCAGCAACGCGAGCAAGCTCAACGCGATCTGGTTCACAGTGGTGTGCATGCCCGCGAGGTACAAGGTGTGCAGATACGGCACCACGTGATCGTGGGTCATCACGTCGCCATCGTCGGCTGCGGCGAGCACCGTGCTCACGAGATCGTCGCCACGATGGTCGCGTTTCCACGCCACGACCTCGGCCAGGTGCTCGTACAGCTCCTTCGCCGCGGCCACGAACTGCTGCACCTTCTCCGGCGAGGAGAACGCGTCGATCAACGCGAGGCTCTTGAACGTGACATCGCGCAACACCGACGGATCGTCGAGCTCGGGCACACCGAGGAGCTGGCACATCAGCCGATACGGCAACGGATACCCGATCGCTTCGACGACGTGCAGCACCGAGCCCGGTCGGGCGTCGGCCAGCGCGTCGTCGACGATCTGCTGGGTACGAGCACGCAGTGACTGCACCCGCTGGTTCGACAACGCGGGCGTGATCAGACGCCGCGGTCCGGTGTGGCCGGGGCCATCCATCGCGAACGGGTTCAGCGGATCGCGCGACGTGCGTTCGTTGCGCTTGATGTCGGCGAGCCCGAATCCGACGTCGTCGAACTGGAGCAGGAACCATTGCGCGCTCGGCTCGTGGAAGTGCACCCGGCCCTGGGCGCGCAACCGGGCCAATGCGGGATACGGGTCCGCAGCGAAGGCCGCACTGTGCAGATCGAGGGTGAGGGCATCGGCCACTGCGGCGACGTTAGCGCCGCGGCCCCGACCCATACCGAATCGCAAGTGAAGGACCCCCGACGACCTCGCGGCCGGCGTCAGGGAGGTACGCGGCACCGAGCCGGCGTTCGGCGTGGGTCACCTACGAACCGGACGACGCGAGGACCTCGCCGTAGGTGAGCTGCGCGTTGTCCGCGGCGCGCCGACCGCTGGCCCATCCGGCCGCATCGAACCCGCGACGAACCGGGGCTTCTATGAGATCACCGAACCGCTCGGCCATGAATTCGTCGACCTGGTCTGCTCGTGATCGCAGCACAGGCAGGAACGCCGAGCCATGTTCGGCCTGAGCCGCCGCGAAAACCGTCTGGTTGATCTCATCGAGGCGGTCGCCGATGCGGCGGGTGTAGGCCGTGAGAAACGCCGAACGGAACGATTGGCTCCGTGGACGACTGCCGGCGGGGGCGCGCTTCGCTGCGTCGGCCATTGCAGTTTGTGCCTGGAGCAGCAGCGACGTGAACAGCACCTCGACCGCCGCGACATCGGCCGGGAAGCCGACCACGGTCGACAGTGACAACCGAAGATGAAACACCGAGCGGCAGCGCCCGGCACCGGCCACAACCTGGAGGAGCAACGACTTGGCATCGCAGTAGGGCGCGTCGATCGGCACACGGATGGTGATCGGCTGCGCACGGGTGCCGTTCGTCTGGCCCTGCAGGCGCGCCGCGTCGATGGCGTGACGGGTCATGAGTTCCTGTGCCTTCGCGGTGAAGACCATGGCCTCGGCCTCGAACGTGGTCGACTCGGCCTTCGCCAGCAGATTCCGGATGCGTTCGAGCACCGGATCGGTTTCCGCGCCCATCGCACCGCCGGCATTGGTGTACCAACTGACAGGTGGTACCGCGCCACCCGAGCCCGGCCGGGGCAGGATCGGGTCGAGCCGAGGCAGGTACATCACCTTTGCGAGCACGTCGACCACGAGGGCGACCGCGTCGGCTCGATCGAGGCCCTCGGCGAGCGTCCAGCGGGCCACCCAGCCCGACCGACCGGTGACCCGCGGAAGGCCGAGCGCGTCGATCTGTGCGACCCAGCGGTGATGCAGCGTGGTCGAGCGGCGACCGGCGTGGTCGGTGGCGATGGCCCAACCGACCAACCGCGCGGCAGCGGCGGTGGCGCAGCCGATGCGGCCCTGGCGCGCAAGCTCGGTCGGTTGCCAGCCGCCGGCCCAGATCGCGTCGACATGTTCGAGTAGTAGCGCTTCGGCGGCCGAGTCGACCGCCGCCACAGGCATCGATACGAGACGCTCCGTACCTGCGACACGGGAAGCGACGCCCTGTTGTTGGGCTCGAGCCGTCGCGACCAGCCGGTTGCGAGCCAGCTCGGACTGCGCGAATCCAGGTTCGGCGGTCGGCGGAGGTAGCCACCCCGCCCCGCCCGTTGTACCGAAACCCGACGGGCGACCCGGCGCGTGCTTCTTCTTGGCTTTGGCGGCTCGACGAGCCTTGTTGTTCTTGCCCATGAGGAGACTGTACGCGGGGCGAGTGACACCCCGGACGACCTCGCGGCCGGTCACCTGCTCAGGGCTCGGCTCAGGGCCGCGCTCGGGTGCGGCGCAGCACCGGATCGGCGACGCCCAGCAGGCGATCGGCCGTGCGCAGCACGCGACCGGCGGCGCCCGGGGTGTCGGAGTCGATCAGATTCCCCATGACCTGCAACGTGATGTTGGCGATCCCCTCGGTGCCGACCGCCAACCGAAGCCCCGAGCGAAGAATCCACGGGTGCCCGATCAGGAACGAGAACCGCCGCCCGGTGCGCAGGAATCGGTCGAACCGGGCACCGACCTCGTGGTCGTACCGAGCGGGAGCGCCCGACGGATCGTCGACGAACAGATCAGCGGCCAGCATCCCCGATTCGAGCCCGTAGTCGATGCCCTCGCCGTTCATGGGGTTCACG
>JANMVY010000787.1:0-5612 GCA_031393535.1 Actinomycetes bacterium
GGCGGCCACCTCGACGAGCGCCGGGTCGGGCGAGATCACGAGCGGCGCACCAAAGGTCACTGCCTCGAGCGCCGGTAGCCCGAATCCTTCGAGACGGCTCGGGCAGAGAACGACCGCTGCGTGCTCGTACGCCCAGCGCAACTCGGCATCGGAGATGTGACCGAGCCGCACCGCCGCGTTGTTCATCACGAGATCGTCGAGCTGCTCGAGTCCGGCGAGTACGCCCCATCCGGCTGGGCCGGCGATGGCGAGCAGCAGGTCAGGGCGACGGCGCCGAACTGCAGGCCAGATGTCGGCAACGAGACGGAGGTTCTTGCGGGGCGAGGCGTCCCCTACAACGAGCGCGAACGGTTGGTCGACGAGGTTCGGGATCGGTCGGGGCTCGGCCGACAGGAGCGTCGGCGACATGGCCAGCGACACAATCGTCGCCTTGGCCGCAAGGTGCGGGAAGCGGGCGACCAGCTTGTCGTGTGTGGCCCGGCTGTCGCACGCCAGCGCATCGGCGTCATCGAGCGCGGCCGCGTACTGTCGCGGGAGCAGGTACCGTTTCGCTTTCCCGAAGTCTGTGGGCCGCTCGAACGGCAGGAGATCGTGCACCACGAGCAGGCGCCGAGCGCGCGAGCGACGGGGCACCAAGTGCTTCGCGCCGTGGAACACGTCGAAGCCGTTGGCATCGAACCCGACGGCGAGCCGTTGACGCAGGGACGCAGTGATCACCGAGCCGCCGAGCACGTGCACACGACGCGGCGGGACGCCGAGCACCTCCGCCAGGCCCACGGCGGCGTCGGGCGCGACCAGCAAGCTGAGTTCGACATCGGGCCGCCGAACGAGCGCTCGTGAGAACTCGACCGTGTACCGAATCATGCCCCCACCAACACCGTTGGGCGGCACGTGGGTCGCCGTGAGCAACCACCGCAAGGGACGCCCGGCTTCAGGGCTGAGGCTGATGGTCATGCGCGCTCACGCAGGCGGAGGAATGGTCAACGGAGGGTGGGCGCTTCGAACCCGACCGGTGAAACCGTCGAAGACCCCGCGGAGGAATTGACGGTCGAAGGTCGTCTGATCGCCACTGCCGGTGAGCGTGAGAACGCCGACCTTGCTGGCCTTGCGCCCAAGGAGATAGGCGACCTGGAGGGGGTTGAATCGATGTCGCTTCCAGAACCAGGCTTGACCGGCACCGTAGCTGTACATCTTCGTGGCGGTGGACATATCGGCCATTGCGTGCATCGCGTCATGATGCACACCGAGATCGGGGCGGTACGCAATCGGCCCGGTCTCGAGCAGGCGCACCACGAAGTCGGAGTCCTCGCACGAGCCGTAGGGAGTACCGGAGCCGACGCCGACGTTCTCATCGAAGCCGGCAATGGCACGAGCATCCACCGTGCGGGCGAAAATTGTCGAGCCGATGGAGGTGCGATAGTGGTTCCGGCGCGACACGAGCTGAGGGGTGGCCGACCACCGCAGCATGTTCGGACGACCTCCACCGTCCCACAACATGGTCGACACACCGATCAGATCGGGACGCGCCGCGAACACCTCGAGCACACGGCGGATGGTGGTGCCGGGATACCACGCATCATCGTCGGGGAAGGTCACGTACGGTGCCCGCGCCTCGGCCAGCCCGCGATTTCGCCCACGCGACACCCCCCGAGCGCTGGTGCACACTGTCCAGGGGAACGCCGATGCGGTCTGGGCCAGCACTTCTTCGGCCGACAGGTCGGCGCTCTGGTCCACGACGATCAATTCGAAGTCGGCCGTGGCCGCCTCGACCGCGAGCGATCGCACCAGCCGACGCAGCATGGCCGGACGGCCAATGGTCGATACGATGAGTGACATGGCCGGCGACGGTTCCGCCACGCCCTTACTCGCCCCGCCACATCGCCGACACCGTGCGCGCGAGGATGGTCAGATCTCGCCAGATCGACCAGTTGTCGATGTACGCGTTGTCGAAGCGCACGCGATCATCGATGGACGAGTTCCCGCGGAGGCCGTGAATCTGCGCCCATCCGGTGAGTCCGACCGGTGCGCGGTGGCGGGCGTCGTAGTGCGGCACTGTTCTGCCGAACTGCTCGACATAGAACGGGCGCTCCGGACGCGGGCCGACGAGTGACATGTCGCCGCGGAGCACGTTGATCAGCTGCGGCAGTTCATCGAGACTCGTGCGACGCAGGAAGCGCCCGACCGGGGTGACCCGGACGTCGTGCGTCACCGTCCACTGCGTGTCGGAATCGGTGTTGAACTGCATCGAACGCAGCTTGAGGAGGTCGAAGCGCTCACCGTTTCGGCCGGTGCGAACCTGGCGGAAGAAGATCGGACCGCGGCTAGTGGTAGCGACCGCGAGAGCACCGAACGCAAGAAGCGGCGCGGTGAGCAGCAACAGGAGGAGCGACATCGAGATGTCGAACAGGCGCTTCGCGAGGAGCATCGTGCCACGGCTCGAACGGCGACGCAGCCACACGAGCGGCAGACCCCAGATGTCATCGGCCAGCGGATCGCCAGCCGCCCCGCCGACCTCGAAGAAGCGCGGCACGACGAAGATCTCGACACGGCCGGCTGGGAGCGATCGTAGGAGGTCGACCGTGGCAATATCGGACGCGGATCCGAAGGCCAAGATCACGAAGCGAGCGCCGGTGGTCTGCAGGATCATCGGCAGGTCCTGCACGGTTCCGAGCAGGTTGTCGATGTGCTCGGAACCCGTGTCATCGACGATGCCAACGGGTTCGACGCCGAGCACCGGGTGCTCGCGGAGAAACGCCTCGAGCTGTGCGCCGACTACACCGGCGCCGACGATGACCGCCCGCTGGCGGGTGAGACCGCGGATGCGCAGGGTGCGGATCAGCCCGAACGAGAGGAAGCGCATGCCGGCGACCGCCACTGTCATGGCCACCATGAACGTGAACACCCACTGCTGGACCGGTTGCCACGCGGCATCGACCGCGATCAGGAGCAAGGGCACCGAACAGCGTGAGAGCAACCGCGGTAGGTCGGCGGTGACGCTCAGGGTGACCCTCGGACGCCGGTAGTCGCCGGAGGTGACGAGCACAAGGAGCATTGCGACGATGAGGACCACGGCGGTCCGGGACCAGAGGCCGAACATCACGGTCGCGAGACCGATCGCTGCCATGTCGAACACGATGAGCAGGCGACCTTCAAGGCGGCCCCGACGACGATCGCGTTCGACTGCGGCGTTGAACCATCGCAGCTCGCTCGGGGCCGCGTGCAGGCGTTTCATGTCGGGCCGGTCCCGGAGGTCGATCCTTTCCCGGATCACTTCCACGTTATACACCTCCCTTTGCGGCGCGTCAGAACTTCGCTCACGTCGCGCCGCGAGCAATTGATCGAAATATTAGGACACGGCATGACAAGCATCTGCGACGGGTGAACTACCTGGAGGAGGCAAGAATCTCTGTCACCGTAGCACTCTTCGCGGCCAGAAGTCGACGCGTTCGCCACCGCACGTGGTGTCGAACGTGCTCGATCTGAGCCGTCCGCATCGTTCTGGGCCGAATCTTCGTGAAATTGTAAAGAAGCGAGGGCCTGACGCCGAACATCCCCCCAGCGACGGTTTCCGCCGTCGAAGAGCGGGAGATTGTCCGCGAGCGCGACAGAAGGCACCGAGGTGAGCGCGCAATGACCGATCGTCCATGTTACGGTTCCATGACGTTCTCCGGCAAGCGGCCTGCGTTCCGTCCCGCCCCGAACCCCCTCGACTGGCGCCCACTCCATGCGGCTCGCCTCTGTCCCTTACCACTGAGCATTGCCGCCAGCACGACCCCGTGGCCATGACGCAACCGGAAACAGATCGGAACGATATGGAGCATCAGGAACGACCTGGACGCGCCCGCGGCCTACGCCGCGCCCTCTCCGTCGTCGGTGCCCTTGGTCTGCTCGGCGCATGCGGACCGATCAACGCGGGGTCGCTGGACACCATCTCGGGCGGGGACCCTCAGACCGCCGACGACGCCGCCGGCCTCGTCGGCGAGCGCGACTCCAACATCGCGGGTAAAAAACTCTCGAGCGGTGCGGTCCACTCGAAAGCTGCTCCCGACACTCCCACCACCGCGGCACTGGCCAAATCGGCAAGCGATCCGCTGGAGAAACCGAGTTCGACCACCGCGATCGACAGTTCGGACACGCCCGCCGCCAGTGCGCTGCGGCTGCAGTCCCGCCGGTCGACCACGACGACCGCACCGCCTCCCATCACCACGATCGCACCGCCTCCGACCCCCACGATCGCCCGCCCGCCCACGACCACGACTCCGCGGTCCCAGCCGACGGGCGTGATCGTGAACGTCACCGATTTCGGCGCCGTGCCGAATGACGCCAAGGATGACCAGGACGCCATCCAACGCGCCATCGACTCAGCACCGCCCGGGGCCACCGTCGTGTTCGCCCCCGGCGCGTATCTGCACCGCGACGTCATCGAGGTGCACACCACCGGTGTCACGCTCTGGGGCTACGGCGCGAGCCTCGACGGCACGAACCGGCAGAAGCATTCCGTCGTCCTCATCGGCAACAAGACGAGCATCCTCGGTTTCACCATCTTCAGCCATCCCACCGAGCGGCTCAATGCCGAAGAACAGATGGGCATCTCCATCCGATTCTCCGATGGCAGCGTGGTACGAGACAACACCGTACGCGACACCAGCTCCGCCGGAATATTTATCTGGGGTGCGTCCAACTACGCCGTTCTCAACAACGTCGTCGAGAACACACAGTCCGACGGAATCCACAGCGTGAGCGGTTCGCACAACGGGCTTATCGAGGGCAACCGGCTCCGCAACGTCGGCGACGACTGTTTCGCCGTGATCAGCTACATCGACGAGGGCCTGATGACCCGCGACATTACGATCCGCAACAACTCGTGTGTCGGGGGAAAGGCCAGGGGCCTATCGGTGGTCGGCGGCACCGACGTGCTGATGATCGGCAATCGCATCGAGGCGTCTGCCGCGGCGGGCGTCTACCTGGCGAGCGAGCCGAGCTACGACACGTACGCAGCAAAGCGTGTTCAGGTGATCGCCAACACGTTCATCGGGGTGAACACCAACAAGGACATCTACCACGGTGGGGTGTTCATTTGGGGCCGCAGCGGTTCCGCGTCCACGAAGGACGGCACCGTGTACTCGTTGCAGAACGAGGACATCCTGATCAGGGACAACACCATCACCAACACGGTGGTCGGCTCCGCACAGATCGTGGCCCAAGGCGCGGATTCACGGCGGGTGAACATCGCCGGCAATGTGCTCACCGGATCAAAGAGCCCGACGCGAATCGACCTCGCCTCGAACCAGTACAACCTGGTGCGCAACACGAACAACGGCTCGCCCATCGCCGACCACATCGGCGACGCCTCCAACCTGCCGTGACCGAAGGGGCGGCAACCCCGCCGACCGGCTTGACGTAGGCTCGCGAGGCGTATCGTCGCGTCGGGCGCCCGCCACGCGCGATGACAGGAGCACTGCCTCATGGCAATCGTCGGTCTGGTCATCCTGGCGGCCCTCGTGATCGCGGCCTTGGTGTTCATGGCATCGATCACGGTCGTCGGTCCGGCCGAGATCGGCCTCGTCACGAAGAAGCTCGGGTTCAAGGGTCTCGACGAAGGCAACCCCATT
>JANMVY010000604.1:0-3182 GCA_031393535.1 Actinomycetes bacterium
GCGCGCCGCCGGCGGTGCCGACGAGATCGGTCCTTTCGCAACGTCGGTCGCGGTGCCGATCTCGATCGCGGCCGCGGTGGGGCACGACCTGGTCGAGGCCGCGCTCGCGAACGGGGCTTCCCGGGTCGCGATACAGGTCGAAGTGGAGCCCGCATGAGCGCCCGAGCGCACCCCTTCCTCGTCGCATTGCGACCTGTCGCGAAGTCGCTCGCCGCCACCATCGTCACCCCGGCGCGAATGCGGGCATCCGATATCCCGCTCGAGTGGGAGGGCGAGTTGATCGGTGGCCTGCGCATGCCCGATCTCCAAGGCGAGTTGTATCGCATGATCACCCGTGTCGAACGCGAGCTCGGGGCACCCCTCGGCGAGCTGTCGCGAGAGAACAAGCAACTGGCGGTCCGCGAGCTCGATTCGCGGGGCGCGTTTGCGTTGCGCAAGTCCATCGACGACGTCGCCGACGCCATGGGCGTGAGCCGCATCACGATCTACAACTACCTCAACGCAGTGGCGCCGCGTGCTGCGGAGCGCGTATGAGCATCACGATTCCGAAGACCCTGGCCGACGTGTACGCCGCGCTCGACGACGACGCCGACGCGCAGATTCTCGCCGGGGGCACTGACTTCATGGTCGAGGTGAACTTCGGCCACCGCCGCCCGACCTCCGTTGTCGCGCTGGGTGCGGTCCGCGAGTTGCGTGGATGGCGACGCGACGGCGACACGTTGGTGATCGGCGGCGGTTGCACCTACCGCGAGTTGCAGGAGCCCGCGTTCGCGACGCTCGTGCCGGCGCTCGCCGTGGCCGCTCGCACCGTTGGTTCCCCACAGATCCGCAACGTGGGAACCATCGGCGGCAACGTCGCCACCGCGTCACCCGCCGGTGACACGCTGCCGGTGTTGGCGGCGCTCGACGCGACGATCACGCTCGGCTCGTCGCGCGGCGTGCGTCATGTCACGCTGCCCGAGTTCATCGTCGGACCGAAACGCACCACACGCATCGCGGGCGAGGTCATCGTCGATGTGCGCGTGCCGGTGCTCGACGGTCCCCAGGAGTACCTCAAGATCGGCACGCGCAACGCGATGGTCATCGCGGTGGCCGACCTGGCGCTGGTCGTCGACCGTCGCGGTCGCACCGTGCGATGTGCGCTCGGCAGCGTCGGGCCCACGGTGCTGCGAGCGACCGAGGCCGAAACGTGGGCGCGCGAACAGATCGACTGGTCATCGGGCTCGATCGCCGCCGCCGACGCGCTCTGTGCCGAGTTCGGCCAACTGGCCGCGACCTCGGCGCGCCCGATCGACGACCACCGCTCGACGGCCGCCTATCGGCGCCGCGGTGTCGAGGTGCTCGCGGCTCGCGCGTTCAGGCGGGTGCTCGCACGCATGGGAGACGGCCGATGACTGCGCTTCACTATCAGCTCCGCGTCAACGGTCGCGCGCACGACGTCCGCGACGCACACGTCGGTGAAAGTCTCTTGGGCGTGCTCCGCGACCGTCTCGGGCTCTACGGCACGAAGGGCGCGTGCGAGCAGGGGGAATGCGGGTCGTGCTCGGTGCTTGTCGACGGCACGCTCGTGTGCGCGTGTCTCGTGCTCGCCGCGTCGGCGATGGGCGCGGCCATCACGACCATCGAGGGGATCTCGCCCGATGGCGTGCTCACCGATGTGCAGAAGGCGTTCGTCGACTGTGGCGCGGTGCAGTGCGGGTTCTGCACCCCGGGCCTGGTGATCGCAGTGCAACACCTGCTCGAGCAGAACCCTGCACCGACTGAGCTCGAGCTGAAAGAGGCGTTGTCGGGCAACATCTGCCGGTGCACCGGGTACGGCCGCATCTTCGCCGCGGTCGACGCGGTGGTCGAGCTGCGGAGTGCACGATGAGCACCATCGCGTCCACGCCACGCACGGGTGGGCGCGGTCGGCTCGGCGACAGCGTCACGCGGCCCGATGGCGGGCCAAAGGTCGATGGGACCTTCGCGTTCGCTTCCGATCTCCACGCCGACGACATGTTGTGGGGAAAGACCTTGCGCTCGCCCCACCCGTTCGCGCGGATCGTGCGGCTCGACGTCAGTGGTGCATGGCGAATCCCGGGTGTGGCGTGTGTCATCACCGCCGATGACGTACCCGGTAGCGCCACCTACGGACTGATCGAGAGCGATCAACCGGTGTTCGCACGCGATGTCGTGTGCTATCACGGCGAACCCGTGTGTGCCGTGGCGGCGTCCGATCCTGACACTGCGCGACGAGCGCTCGAGGCGATCATCGTCGACTACGAGGTGCTCTCGCCCCTCGTCGACCCCGATGCGGCGATCGTCGCGGGCTCGATCTTCAAGCATCAGCGAGTCCGCCGCGGCGACCAGTCACTGCAAGGCGACCTGCAGGTGGAAGGCACCTACGAGATCGGCATGCAGGACCACGCATTTCTCGGGCTCGAGGCCGCGCTCGCGGTTCCCGACTCGGGGGGCGGGGGCATCGAGCTGCACGTTGCCACGCAGTGGCTGCACGAGGACCGCAAGCAGATCGCGGCGTGCCTCGCGTTGCCCGAGACCCACGTTCGGCTGGTGCTCGGGGGCGTAGGCGGCGCGTTCGGCGCACGCGAGGACATCAGCCTGCAGGTTCACGCATGCCTGCTCGCGCTGCGCGCCGGCCGACCTGTGAAAATGCAGTACGGACGCGACGAGTCATTCCACGGTCACGTGCACCGTCACCCGGCGCGCATCTGGATGCGTCACCACGCATCGCGCGAAGGTCGCCTGCTGCGTGTCGAAGCGAGATATGTCTTCGACGGTGGCGCGTACGCGTCCACCTCGGCTGCGGTGCTCATCAACGGGGTCACGCAGGCGCAAGGCCCGTATGCGTGCGACAACGCGACCGTCGATGGTTGGGCGGTGCGCACCAACAATCCGCCATGCGGGGCGATGCGCGGCTTCGGGGTCGTCCAGGGCTGCTTCGCACACGAGAGTCAGATGGACAAGCTCGCCGCGGCGCTCGATCTCGACCCGATCGAGTTGCGCCTGCGCAACGCGATGCGTACGGGCGACGTGATGATCACCGGCCAGGTGATGCACAACGTCGCGCCCGTCGAGCGCCTGCTACGCGAATGTGCCGCCCTGCCTCTGCCGGCGGCCCCCCTCGGCGGGTTCGACCACGACCCGTTGCGCCTGCCCGGCGGAGTCGGCATGACCGCCGACGT
>JANMVY010000685.1:0-2975 GCA_031393535.1 Actinomycetes bacterium
CGACGTAATGCCCGAGGCCGAGATGCCCGGTGAGAAATCGCGGCACGCCGGCCGGTGACACGAACCCACCGTCGCGCGTCGGCCCCCACACGAGCTCGACCCGCACACCCGACGGGTCGACGAGGTGCAGCAGCTCGCGCACCGATCGCGCGTCGGCCTCGGCCTGTGTGCCCGCGGTCCACGCGGCTCCGACGCGATCGAGATGTGCGACGGCGCGTTCGAACGCCGCGGCTGTTCCCAGCTCGAATCCGACGTATGAGAGCCCACCGCGTGGCGCAGCGTGCAGCGCGACGCGCCACTGCCGATCGTCGGCCTTCAGGTACACCGTGCCGTCGGCGCCCGTACCGGAACCACCGCTCGTCGGTGCCATCGGGTTCTCACCCGGCACGGCGCGCGCCGACATGAACCCGATCACCTCACGGGCGAAGGTGGCGAACTCGCCGACGTCGGGTACGTCGAGCCCCAGGTAGCACAGACCTCGTAGCTCCATGATCCCCCCGTAGCGGTGCATGCGACGCCTCGGCCGCGCACCCATCGATCGTGTCGGAACCGGACCGTACTGCAACGGTACGCTCGGGTCATGACCATCAACGCCATCGACATCGGTTTCGTCAGCGCGACCAACGACCTGGTTGCGTTCTATACCGAGGTGTTCGCCCTCGAGGTCCTCGAGCCCCGCGTGTTTCCCTTCGCGACGGTGCACCGCCTCGCTTTCGGCCCGGTCACGCTGAAGGTCATGGTTCCCACAGATGCTCCGGATACCGCTGTGACCGGCGCGCAATTCTGGGATCACACCGGAATCCGTTACGTCACGATCTGGGTCGACGACCTCGAGACGATCGCCCAGCGTTGGCAGGCTCATGGAGGCACCATCGCCATGGCACCCACCGAGATTCGTCCGGGCGTGCGAACCGCGCTCATGATCGATCTCGACGGCAACACCGCCGAGGTCATGGAGCAGCGTTCGTAAGCGTCGCGCCCGGCATCACCGACCGCTGACCACGCGTTGGCCCGTCACGATCAGGTACACACCTCTCGCTCGACGCCGTACCGCTCGACGTATCCGGCGAAGCGCTCCTCGAGTCGGCCGGCGTCGAGACCGAGCTCGGCGAGGTTGTAGCGGTGCGCGCCGAACCGCCCCTTCGGATGCGTGTCGACGTAGTGCTGCACCCGTGCCCGCGCATCGTCGGCGAGGTCATCGGCGCCCGACGAGTAGATGCGCTCGAGCGTGCCAACAGGGTCGCGGACCATATCGGCGTACTGGATGTCGACGATCGGCACCTGCGGGTTGGCGTCACGGAAGGCATCGATGCGGCGAATCGACTCATCGAGCATCGCGGGCCAATGCTCGGCGATGTACGCCGAGTGATCCGCGTCGGTGAACGTGCCCGAGAGTGTGCCGATCAGACTGCACACCGACGCGCACAACACGAGCGGATCACGATGCAACACCACGAGAGTGGCGTCGGGGTACTCCGCAGTGAGCGGCTCGAGGGCGATCGCGTGATGGGGGCTTTTGAGGGTCCAGCGACCCCGCACGCCCCCGGACTGCAACACCCGCAACACGAGGTGGTGGTACCGATACGCCGACCGTTGATCGACGTCGAGCAGCCAACGGCTGTAGGACGGCACGTTGGTGATCGATTCCCAACTGAGGCTCTTGAAGTCCTGGCTCATCACCGCAATGCATTCGGTGGGTCCGTCGGCGTCCTCGTGATGGATCGCCTTGAAGCGCGGGTTGATCGCGTCCATCATCGCCGCGCCTGCGCGCGCGGCATCGACCCGCGGGCCGTCCCGAAACGTGTCGGGGGTTGCCGGCGGAACCGGGTCGCCGGCCTCCCAACGCAGCAACGCGCGATTTGACGGGTCCTGGTCGAGCAGACAGCTGAGAAACGTCGTGCCGGCGCGAAAGAGCCCGATCACCGCGAGCGGCGCCACGATCTGCTCGCCGGCGAGCTCGGCCGCATGGCGTTTCGACCAGTCGATGACCCGCAGGCGGGTGGCGAGCGAACCCACGATGCTGCCCCGCACTGCGGCGATGCCCAGCTCGTTCAGCGACGCTTCCGCGGTAACCGACGCGCAGTACGCCGCAAGCCCGTCACGCACGCACGCATCGCCGAGGTCGTGAAGCCCGGTCGCGGCCTCGGCCTCGGCCACCAGCTCCGCAGGCAGAAGAGTCATGTGCGCTCCGGAGGTGAACGAGGTCGGCGACGGCCTGGCAACCCTAGCGACGCCGCGTGCCCGCAGCTGCGCCTACGATGCGCGGGCACCCGTACGAACGAGGAACGATGGCCAGCAACGTCAACGGAGTTCACGCCCACGTCGGCATCGTCACCGCAGACCTCGACGCCGCGATGTCCTCGGTCGGCGCATTGCTCGGCGTCACCTTCGACACGCCCTTCGACGGTTCTCTCGCGCCGCCGTTCGCCACCGGCGACGGGTCGCCTGCTGCCGGTCTGCGCCGCGTCACCACGTCGCAAGGTGGACCGATGCGCGTCGAGTTACTCGAAGGACAACCGGGCAGTGTGTGGCACACCACAGAGCTCGCGTCGTTGCACCACATCGCCTACTGGGTCAACGATGTCACCTCGGCGGCCGAGGCCATGGTGGCCGAAGGCTGGTCGATCGAGGTCACCATCGCGAGCCCCGACGCCCGGCCCGTCGGGTTCGCGTATCTGTCCAAACCCGGCGAGGCCCGCGTTGAGCTGACCGCCTCCCCCGACGCCATCTGATCGCCAGGTTCAGTCGGCCACGGCCTCGGTGTCACATCGGCGCGACGCGATTCGCCACGCGTCGCCCTCACGGCGCAGCACATCGACATAGCGGCCCCAGGCCATGACGCGCGGCGCTTCGCCCGGCGACTGGTTCAAGTAGAGGAACGTGCTCTCGACGCGGGCGAGGTCGCCGTCGAGCTCGATGATCGGATCGACCATCACGTGTTTCGGGGCCGTGGCCGGGCGCCGCGGGTACGCGTA
>JANMVY010000749.1:0-5556 GCA_031393535.1 Actinomycetes bacterium
ACAACGTCGGCACGCTCAGCAACGACTTCTTCGTCAACCTGATGGACCAGGACACTGTGTGGTCTGCTGCGTCGGGCACCGAAGACACGTTCGAAGGTCGTGACCGCGCTAGTGGCGAACTCAAGTGGACCGGTAGTCGCAACGATCTCGTGTTCGGTTCGAACTCGGTCCTGCGGGCCATCGCCGACGTCTATGCAGCCGATGACACCGGCGCCAAGTTCGCCAAGGACTTCGCCGCCGCATTCGCCAAGGTGATGGACGCCGATCGCTTCGATCTCGCCTGATCACCACGACCTGAAGCGTTCCAACTGAGCCCGGTCTGAGCCACATCGGTGGTACAGACCGGGCTCGGTCGTCTTGTGGTTCACCGCTCGTGAAAATCACCAGCGTCGGAGCAACGGTCAGATTCGAATCTGCGCAGTCCCGGCTCACCCTCGGCCTGGCCAGCGCGGCGGTCGTGTTGACCGTCGAGGACGACGGCATCGGCTTGCACGGCGAGACCTCCTGCGCCTTCGACCGACCGTCCTCGGCCGGCCTGGGTCTTCCATCGATGCGCGAGCGCGCCGAGGAGCTCGGCGGCCGTGTCTCGTTCACCACAGGACTCAACGGGGGCACCCGCGTCACGGTGCAACTCCCGGTCGCCGCATCATGACCGACGATTCCCTCGCTGACTCGGAACCGCCCATCGAGGCGGTGGTCGTCGACGATCACCCCGTCGTGCGGCAAGGGATGCGTGCCATGCACGAGGTGGCCCGGATCAGTGTGACCGGTGAATCCGCCGATCGTGCCGAGGCGCTGCGCGTCGTCGCTGAGGTGCAACCCGACGTTGTCATCATGGACCTGGCGATGCCCGGCATGAGCGGTATCGACGCCACCCGCCGACCCATCGCCTCCACGCCGCATCTCGCCGTTCTGGTCGTGAGCATGTCCGACGATGACGACACAGTGTTCGCCGCAGTACGCGCCGGGGCTCGCGGTTACGTCCTCAAGGGAAGCGACCCGTCCGATGTCGTCCGGGCCGTCCGGTCGGTAGCGCGCGGCGACGCAGTGTTCGGGCCAGGTCTCGCTCGGCGTTGCGGCCCGCGTCGGTCGGCGGCTCGCTGCTCGCTGGCGGTTCGGGGTTCTTTGGTTTGAAGCTCTTGTGCGACGCCCACGCCTCCAACGAAGGCGTGACCGCGAATGATGACAATCGCGGTGCGGTCGCGTTTCAACCCGCGCATCGGGCGTAGGCGCGCTTTCAGCCGTCCGTGGTCGCATTGATCCGGTTGTTGGCGTACTGGTCGGTGTCGTGCGCCGCGTTGGGGATCAGCTCGGCGATGGCATGCGCCAGCGCTGCCGCGGAATCGGTGACGACTTCGACCGGTGCGCCGTGCGCGGCCGCGATGTCGCGGCGTCGCGGCGTCGGGAGACGAGTACGGGAGACGAGTACGTTTTCGACGCAACAGTGCCTGCCGGCGAAGGTAGCCGACATCATCACCGAGTTTCGAGCGGAAGCTTAAGTGAGTCGGGCGAGATCCAGGTGGGCGCCGAGCGACTCGAATGCGGCGCGGGCGGCGAGATGCTCGCTCCGGGCGCGGCCTTCGTCGCCATGTTGCACGAGGGCTCTGGCCAGCAGCACCCGCGTCCGGGCCCGGTCGTATGGTGCGTTCGCGTCGCGCCAGAGGTCCGCGCCACGCCGCAGGCACTCGACCGCGCCCGCGCAGTCGCCCTCGGCGAGTAGCACGGCTCCCTGGGCGCTGGCCGCGGCGGCCAGGATCGCGGGACTCGCGAACACCGCCGCGAGCGCGACGAGCTCGGTCACGGCCGAGTGTGCTGTCGCGATGTCACTCCCCGCCAGCGCGATCTCGACCTGGGCGGGGAGCAGTCGAGCTCGGGCAAGACCGTCCCAGCCGCCTTGGGCGAGTGCCCCATCGATCGAGGCGGCGGCGCCGGCCGTGTCGCCTCGCGCTAACAGGAGCAGCGCGGTGCCCGGCTGCGGCGGTGCCGCGTTCTCGCTGGCCTTCGCGAACGCTCCGGCCGCGCCCTCGAGATCACCCATCCGCAGGCGGATCACGCCGATCTCGGAGAGCGCGAGGCCGACGTGGGCGAGCTCGATCGGCTCCATTCCGGCGCACGACGCGCGGGCTCGCAGTTCGCCCTCGGACCACGCACCCCGACCGATGAGCATGCTGATGCTGTGCGCTTCGCAGTCGCCGGGCAGGCTGTTGATGCCGGTCTTGGCGAAGCACTCGGCGATGGCTTCCATCCATTCGCCGGCGCGCCGATAGTCACCCAGCTCATAGCACGTGCTGATCGTGCGGCAGAACACGAGTTGGGCCGGCACCGGGGAGACCTGTCCGCTGACCGCCCACGTCATCGCTTCGTCGATCAGTTGCATGCCTGGCGCGACCTCGCCTTGGCGGACCCGGACGTAACCGCCGAACACCAATCCGATCGCTTGCAGGTCGGGCACGCTGAATCGCTGCCCGATGTCGAACGTGCGCTGGGCGGATTCGCGAGCGTCAAGGTGTTGACCCTGAGCTATGGCGAACATCGTGGCGGCCCACTCGAGCATTCCGTGCACCGCGCACTCCGGCTCGTCATCCAGCAGACGACGCGCTCGTTGGAACCAGCCCCCGGCCACCGACATCCGTAGTCGGGCACCGAACCAAATGGCCAGCAGGACCGCCATCTGCGCCGCCCGGAGAACGTTGCCTTCTTCGACGAACGCGGCATGCGCGCGTTGGCGAGCAGCGAGCGCCTCGAGCGGCTGCCCGGTCCACACGAGTGCTTCGGCGAGCGCATCGAGGTCGTCGCCGCTCAGGACACCCTCCCGATCGGCAAGCGACAGGCGGGCAACGGCCTCTTGCCATCGACGAGCGGCCGCGGCCTCTCGGCCGCGCGCTGCGGCGTCGAACCCGCGGACTCCCACGTAATCATGGCCGTCCGCGGGAGCAGCCACGGCCGGCACCGCGTCAGGAAGGGTCGCGGCTTCGATCGGCGACCACTCCAAGTCGGATTGTTGTTCGAGGATGGCCTGTTCCAGGCGCGCCAAGGTCGGGTTGGGTTCGATCCCCAACTGCTCGATGAGCGTGGCGCGCAGGCGACCGTACGCTCGCAACGCGTCGGCCTGGCGACCGCTGCGATACAGGGCGACCATCAACTGGGCCGCGAAACGCTCTCGCAGCGGGTGCTCCTTCACCAACTGGGCGAGTTCGGCAGTGAGCGCTCTATGCGCACCAAGCGCGAGATCCGCGCCGATGCGGTCCTCCAAGGCCGAAACCCGAAGCTCGGCCAGCCGCGTGATGTCGGCCTGCGCGAAGGGCGCGAAGGTGAAATCCGCGAGGGCCTCGCCACGCCACAGCGCAAGAGCCGCTCGCAGCGTGCGGGCCGCATCAGCGGGCGACGTGGCCAACTCGCCTCGGCCCTGCGAGGCGAGGCGTTCGAACCGCACCGCGTCGATGCGGTCGGGCTCGATCGCGAGGACGTAGCCCGGCGGGCGGGTGACGAGCAACCGGCCGGCCTCGCGGCGGGCCCGCTCGGGCTCGAGGACAGCGCGGAGGTGGGCCACGTAGGTCTGGAGCGTGTTGGCCGCGGTATCCGGTGGCTGCGCGCCCCAGAGGACCTCGAAAAGGCGGTCGGTTGACACTACTTCGTTGGCGCGGACGACAAGCGAAGCGAGCAGGAGGCATGCCTTGGCGCTCGGTAGCTCGACGGGCCGGCCGTCCAGGCCGACCTCGAGCGGTCCGAGCACCCGTATCTCCATGGGGCAGGTTCGCACATCGCGGGCTCCGGCGCCGTTCCAGTCGTCTTCCAGTCGGATGCGGAGGATCAAGAGACCAAAGACTCGAAGGGGCGGTTCGACATGACGACGACCACGGGCGGAACCACGAAATCGGCCCGACGAATCTCGGCCGACGATGCCGCAGCCCTCGTTCGTTCGGGTGCCTGGGTCGACTACGGCGCCGTGCTGGCCCAGCCCGACACTTTCGACAGCGCGCTGGCTCAACGCGTGAGCGAGCTGCACAACGTGAGCATCCGCGGCTGTCTCAGCCTGCGGCCTCGTGCAGTCGTCGAGGCCGATCCAGGCCGCGATCATTTCAACTTTTTCAACTGGCATCTCAGCGGCTACGACCGCAGGCAGAGCGACGCCGGCTTGCAGAACTACATCCCGTGCAACCTCGGCGAGATCAGCGATTACTACCGTCGGTTCATCGACCCACCCGACATCATGGTGATCAAAACGTGCCCGATGGATGCCAACGGGTACTTCAACTTCAGCGCGGCAAACCTCTGGCACGGAGCGGTCGCATCGCGCGCCAGGATCGTCATCGTCGAGGTGAACCACGAGCTGCCGTACGTGCACGGCGTCGACAACGGCATCCATGTGAGCGATGTCGACTACGTAATCGAAGGCGACGGCCAAACACCGGCGGAGTTGCCGAGCCAGCCACCGACCGACGCCGACCGTGAGGTCGCGAGGTTGATCGCGGGTGAGATCGACGACGGTGCGTGTCTGCAGATCGGCATCGGCGCGATGCCGAACGCGGTGTGTTCGTTGTTGATAGGCAGCGGGGTGCAAGACCTCGGCGTCCACACCGAAATGCTGACCGACGGCATCATCGATCTCTACAAGGCGGGCGTCGTCACCGGAGCACGCAAGACGCTCAACCCGGGCAGGATCGTCTGCAGCTTCGGGCTCGGTTCGCAGGCCATGTACGACGCGATCGACGACAACCCCGACATCTCGTGCCAGCCCGTCGAGCTGACGAACCTGCCGCATCTCATCATGCAGAACGACCGTCTCACGACGATCAACAACACGACGCAGATGGACCTGCAAGGCCAGGCCGCCAGCGAGTCCGATGGGCACCGGCACATCAGCGGTACGGGTGGTCAGCTGCAGTTCGTCCGAGGCGGCTATGCGTCGAAGGGCGGGAAGTCGTTCATCTGCATGTCGTCGACCTACGAGCGCAAGGGTGTGCGAAAGAGTCGCATCGCGTTGAGCCTGACACCGGGCAACGTCGCCACCGCGCCCCGCAGCGACATGATGTACGTCGTCACCGAGTTCGGCATGGTCAACCTCAAAGGGAAGTCGATTCCCGAGCGCGCGAAAGCGATGATCTCCATCGCGCACCCCGACTTCCGCGATGACCTCGAACGCCAAGCCCGTGCCAACGGACTGATCCCGAGGTGCTTCGCGTGAACGTGGCTGCCGCATCGCCCGCACAGAACTGTTGCCTGCTCACTGGCCGGCGCCTTCCGCGCCGGGACTGAATCCGCTTGCGAGGCCGGCGGCCGCGGTGAGCCGACGGCCGCTTTCGTCGAGCGCGTCACGCGTGAGTCCATCGGCCATTAGTAGCCGATGATCGGAGGGCGTGTCGCCGACCACTCGCACCACGCCGAGGGCGATCGAGGCCAACGTGAGAATCGGCGGCGCTGTTGCGTTACTCGATCACGGTGCGTCGATGACCCCGACCCAGACGTATTCAGATCGTCGTTGCGAGTTCGTCGAATACCGCGGCGACGCGTAGCTGTTCGTGTCGTGCTTCAGCGGCAAGTTCGTAGTCCGAAGCG
>JANMVY010000815.1:0-1628 GCA_031393535.1 Actinomycetes bacterium
AATCTTGCCGTCGACGCCCTGCGCGGCGGCCACGAACCGGAGCGCGCGCGCCGCGAGCGAGCGCACCAACGCGGTCGGCGCCGGCTCGCGACACGCAACCATGAGAAGTCGCGCGTTGTCGTCGGTGCAGTAGCCATGTTCGAGCCGCGGTACGGCGCCATCTGCATGTTCAAACAGGCCGATGTCATCGGTGAGGCGAGCGAGATGGTCGAATCGGGGTGAAGCCGTGACCGTCACAGGGCCAACGTGACGCTGCCACATAGGCGGGCGGCGAGCAGCGCATACTGGTCCGCGACGGCGGGCCAAGCGAGATCGGCCGCCAGGTTTCGCGCTTCGCTAGACATGCGGGTCGCAGTGCCCGGCTCGGTCAATACCCGTCGCACCGCCACCGCGATCGCGTGCGGGTCGCAGTGGGGCACGACGATGCCTGCGCCACTCGAGAGCAACTCGACCGCGTGCGGAAAGGCCGTGGCAATCACCGGCCGGCCGGCCGCGATCGCGTCGACCAACACTCCGGAGGTCACCTGATCGTGCGAATCGTAGGGAAGCACGACCACGTCAGCCCCGCGAATCATTGTGGCGAGCGACGCTCGATCGCGATATGTCGCGTCGAAGGACACCAAGCCCTCGACCGCATGCGCCTGCGCTCGTTGCGTCAACATCGATCGATACGCCTCACCGTCATTGGCAAACACCTTCGGGTGCGTGCGCCCCGCGATCACGTAGTGCGGGCACGGCACCAGATCGCGCAACTCGGCCATGGCATCGATCACCCATTCAACGCCCTTGCCCGGGCCGAGCAGGCCCCAGCTGAGGATGGTCGGTCGCGTCGAATGTTCCCGTGGGCCGCCACCGTCGACCAACGCCCCGTGCGGGATCATGACGACCTTGGACTCGTCGACACCGAAACGAGCGCACAGTCGCAGGCGTGCGGCCTCGGTCATCACGACCACCGCGCTCGCGGCATCGGCCACGGCACGGAGTACGACCTGTTGGTACGCCGTAGGACAATCCACCACGGTGTGGGCCACCACGATGCTCGGCACCGACAATCCCTCGAGCAAGGCGACGACCTCGTCGCCGTCGCGGCCTCCGTAGATGCCGTACTCGTGCTGCACAATCACAACATCGAAGCGGTTGAGCGCGTCGATCGCGCCTCGTAGCGAGTTCGCATTGCCATTCGCGAGTTCGCCCACCACGGGCACGTTGGCTGATCCGCCCTGACTGCCCCCAACCCGGACCACCCCTACTGCAGTGTGTGGTTGACGCGAGATCTCATGGGCCAAGGCTGCGGTGAAGGTCGCGATGCCGCATGGTGTCGGGGGGTACGTCCCAAGGAATCCGTAGGAGCGAGAAGCACCGGAGTGTTCGCTCCCGACGCGACTCAAGGACAACTGGAGGATGGAGATAGACGCTCCCAACGATATTTTTCCGCATCCTACTCGTCGAACGCTCGCATGGAACGCGGGATGCCGGGACGCCAGAACCCGACCCCAAAAACGACGAAGCCGCCGACAATGCCGGCGGCTCCGCGAACGAGATCGTGATCGTCAGATGGCGCGAACGTTCTGCGCCTCTTCGCCCTTTCGACCGGGGGCGACGTCGAACTCGACGCGCTGACCCTCGTC
>JANMVY010000825.1:0-3191 GCA_031393535.1 Actinomycetes bacterium
GCTGTTCGGTGCGATGTCGCTCCGCCTGCTCGACGATCGTCTGGACACGTTGGAAGCGCTCGTGCGCGGTGGCCGCATCGGAATCGGCCCGCGCCACGAGCTGCGCGACGTGCTCGAGGAGCCTCGGTCGTGTTGCATCGACATCGTGGGCCTCACAGGCGTCGCGGACGCTCGCCGAACGTGTATCACGCGCCGCGCGGACCTCGCCATGCTCGACGAGCAACGCCTCGAGCTGCACAGTGAACGCCAACGACGTTTCGACACACCAGTCGACGAGGGTCGACCAGTCGTCGAGCAGATCACGCTCGCCAGGCGGCGGGGGTCCGAGATCACCGAACGTGTCGCGCGCGACCGTGAGCTCCCGACGTAGCTCCCGGCCGCGTTCATCGAGCAGGCGTGCGACGCGGGTCGCGTCGCGATGCGAGACCTCGGCGGCCTGCAACGCCTTGCGGCTGGCGAGGTCGGCTGCGCGTGCGGCGATCGCTGTCGTCAACGCTTCGTCACACTCGGCACGCGAGATGGAGGACGCGAGCAGGCCGCCCAGAACCTTTAACTCGCCGGCCTGCGCGGCAAGCTCGTCGTCGAGGCGCGTACGCGCGCGTTGGGCACGATCGTGGGTGAGCTGTGCGTCGTCGCGCTGCTTCGCGACCCGGCGTAGGGCCGCGCGCGCGTCGTCGAGCTCGCGGTCGGGTACGGGCGCCGGCAGCACCGCCACCACTTGTTCGCACACCGGACACGGCTCACCTGTGTGCAACTCGTGGCGCAGCGCCGCTGCACGCGAGCGGTCCTGAGCCCGCTCGAGCGCATGGTTCGCCGTTGCGGCCTCGACCGTTGCCGCGGCGAGCGATCGCTCGCTCGCGTCAGCCTCTGTCGCATGCAGCGCGAGTGCAATGCGCCGGTCGCGCTCGGTGGAAGTCAGCTCAGCGAGACGCTCCCACGAACGGCGCAGCTCGCGCACTGCAACCTCGTCGGCGGCACCGGCCAAGACGGCGGCTGCGGTGTCCGCTGCCTCACGCGCGCGCTCGACCACGGCCAGCGCGTCCGCGCCGAGACGTATCGCGTCGTCACGTTGGTGCTGATGGTCACGCACCCCGTCGGGCACACCCACCGCGCTCAGGGCGCTATGCCGGGCGCGAAGCGTGTCACCCTCGATGCGAACCTCGTCAAGACGCTGTTCCAGTCGCTCGATGTGGGCCAGCTCGTCACGCAGCTCCTCCGCGAATGCCACGAGCTCCGCCGCGCGCGCACGATGTGTCGGCGCAGTCGTGGCGTCGACCGCGCCGATGCGCACGACCTCGTCGTCGAGGATCGCCAGGCGATCCACGTGCGTCTTGGCTCGTTCACGTGCGAGGGATGCCATGACCCCGTAGACGCCGAGATCGAGCAGGCGTACGAGCAGGTCCTGGCGGTCGGCGGGGCGCTCGTGCAGGAAGCGGGCGAAGTCACCCTGCGGCAAGACCACGGTCTTCGTGAACTGCTCGAAGGTGAGGCCGAGCAGGTCGGCGATCGCGTCGTCGAGCCCCCGTGCGTCGCCGGCGAGCACTTCACCGCGATGCTCGAGCCGCGCCTCTTTGGTGGTGGCCCCACCCTTCGTACGGCGCACCACGCGCACTGCGGAGTAGGGCTCATGGCCGATCTCGAAATCGAGCCGCACTCGGGCTTCGGCGCTTTGGGCATTGATCACCGGGGCCACCGCTCGATCGTCCTGATAGCGCGGGACCTTGCCGTAGAGCGCGAACACCATCGCGTCGATCACACTCGACTTCCCGGCGCCGGTGGGGCCGACAAGCGCGAACAGGTCGACGTCATCGAAGGAGATGTCGATACGCCGACGGAACGCCGTGAAGCCTTCGGCCTCAATCCGTAGCGGTCGCACTGGCTTCTTCGAGCAACTCGGCGAACAGCCTCTGCACCCGCTCATCGTCGTAGTTGCGATCCGCGCAGAACGACGAGAACAGTTCCTGCGGGGTCTTCCCCGTGCGGCGATCGCGCGCGACAACGACACCACCGGTCGGTGTGGCGAGCGTGACCACGTCGACTGCGGTGGGCACGAGCGCGCGCACCTCGTCGGCCAGCCCGGCCCGCGCCGGCTCGTGTAACTCGACGCGAACCCACGCGTCGCGGAGGTCGTCGGCGACATCACGCATGTCGGCGAGCGACCCGCGAACCACGCGAAGCGGCCGACCCGACACCAGCGGCACCACCGTGAGCTTGGCCGGCGCGCCACCGAACGCTTCGACGACGTTGACCTGCTTCGACTGCTCGACCTCGCCGAAATCGAGTTGCAACGGCGAGCCGCAGTAGTGAATCTGCGTGGGGCCGTCGACGCGCTGGGGACGGTGCAGGTGCCCGAGCGCGACATAATGCACGTGCGCGGGAAACACCGACGCAGCGACGGCGTAATCGCCACCGATGTGCGCGGCGCGTTCGCCGCCGCCGCTCAGCGCTCGTTCGACATAGGTGTGCGCGACGACCACGTTCACCATGTCGTCGCGCAATGGCTCGCACATCGCCGCCACGATCTTGCGATAGCGATCGGCGTACTTCTGCAACTGGCCCGTGACGTCACCGGCCATGAGGTCGTCCGCGCGCACGATGCCGCGTTGTGACAGGAACGGCATCAGCGCGACACGAACCCGCTCGCCGCTCGCCACCGTGATCTCGACCACACCGCCCTCGGCGGGTCGCACCATGTGCGACACCACGTGAACGTCGAGCGCTCCGAGCACCGGCGCGACCGCGGCGAGCCGGTTCGGGTTGTCATGATTGCCCGCCACCACCATCACCTGGGCGCCGGTGGTCCGCAGCCCGAGCAACGCCCGGTAGACGATCTGCTCGCTCTCGGCCGTGGGCGAGGCGGTGTCGAAGAGGTCGCCGGCGACAACGACGAGGTCGACCTCGTTGGTCGTTGCGATTGCCACGATCTCGTCGAGCACAGCCGTGTGCTCGCTCGCCCGACTGTGGCCACGAATCGTCTTGCCCACATGCCAGTCGCTCGTGTGCAGGACCTTCATGCGATGCCGGCGAACGGGTCGGTGGGGCTGTCATCGGCGAGCGGTGACGCACCCGCTTCGCTCTTGCGCGTGGCCCATGCCGGGAACGGGAACTCGGTTAGCAGCGGCACGGGGATCTCGGGCTGGCTCACGAACATCGACCCGGGCCTCAAGATCGTGGAGCGCTGCCGCTGCACT
>JANMVY010000843.1:0-2055 GCA_031393535.1 Actinomycetes bacterium
GCGGGCCGCCCGACTCAGTAGTGCCAGGGGAAGCTCGACCAGTCGGGGTCGCGCTTTTCGAGGAACGAGTCGCGGCCTTCTTGCGCCTCGTCGCTCGCATAGGCGAGCCGGGTCGCCTCGCCCGCGAAGACCTGCTGGCCCACGAGTCCGTCGTCGATCATGTTGAACGCGAACTTCAGCATGCGTTGCGCGGTCGGGCTCTTACCGTTGATCTTGCGTGCCCACTCGAGCGCCACCGACTCGAGCTGATCGTGATCGACCACGGCATTCACCATGCCCATGCGGTACGCGTCATCGGCGGTGTACTCGTCGCCCAGAAAGAAGATCTCTCGTGCGAACTTCTGGCCGACCTGACGGGCCAAGTAGGCGGAACCGAAGCCGCCGTCGAAGCTTGCGACGTCGGCATCGGTCTGCTTGAAACGTGCGTGCTCGCGGCTCGCGATCGTGAGGTCGGCCACGACGTGCAGGCTGTGCCCACCACCCGCCGCCCAGCCGGGGACCACGCAGATCACGACCTTGGGCATGAACCGGATGAGTCGTTGCACCTCGAGGATGTGGAGTCGGCCGGTGCGCGCCGGGTCGATCGACGCCGCGGTGTCGCCGTGGGCGTAGCGATAACCGTCCTTGCCGCGGATTCGCTGATCGCCGCCTGAGCAGAACGCCCACCCACCGTCGCGCGGTGAGGGCCCGTTGCCGGTAAGGAGCACGCAACCGACATCGGATGACATGCGCGCGTGGTCGAGCGCACGGTAGAGCTCATCGACGGTCTGTGGCCTGAACGCGTTGCGCACCTCGGGACGGTTGAAGGCGATGCGCACCGTGCCGTGCGCCACCGCCCGGTGGTAAGTGATGTCGGCGAACGATGCGAACCCCTCGACGGGTCGCCATGACTCGGGGGCGAAAAGGGTAGAGACCACACGTGAAGTGTACGAGCCCACCACGCACCGATCGCGTGGTCTGGCGCGCGGGCCCGCTCCCGACTGTTGGATGCACACCCTGCCAGGCCCAGTGCCGAGCGGGCAGGCTCGCGCTCCGCGGGCGGCGCGGGTACGCTCGCTGGCCATGCACCATTCACGGTTGTTGGTCAAGGGTGGCACGGTCGTCGATGGCACGGGCGCTCCGGGGTATCCGGCCGATGTGCGAATCCGCGACGGCATCATCGTCGATGTCGCGCCCGATCTCGATCCCGATGGCGACGATGTCGTCGACGCGACCGGCGCAATCGTCGCTCCGGGCTTCATCGACTCACACTCGCACCTCGACCCGCACATGTGGTGGGACAACACCTGTGACCCGAACCTGCAGCACGGAGTCACCACGGCACTCATCGGTAACTGCTCGCTCTCGCTCTTCCCGGTCAAGCCCGAGACCGCGCAAGGTGTGGCCGCAGTGTTCGCCTACATCGAGGATGTGCCACTGCACGCCTTCGAGACGCATGTGCCGTTCACGTGGCGTAACTACGACGAGTACCGCGACGCGGTGCACCGGAACAAGATCGCGCTCAACTTCATGGCCCTCATGGGCCACACACCCCTTCGGCTGTACGTGATGGGCGCCGACGCGTGGACGCGGGTCGCGACCGATGACGAGATCGCGCAGATGGTCGCGGTGTTCGACCAGGCGATGCACGACGGTGCGTGGGGCCTGTCGACATCGTTCTTCGACGAGGATCTCGCGGGCCGGCCGGTGCCCTCGCGTCTCGCCGACGATCGTGAGCTCGCAGCGCTGCTCGACGTGATCGAAAAGCACGGTCGAGGTTTCGTCGAGTTCGTGCCCGACCTCACCGGCGCCGACCCGCAGGCCGGCATGGATCGCCTCGCCGACCTGTGCGGTCCACGTGGCATCGCGATCACCTGGACCGGCTTCACCTACATCGACATGAACCCCGCGCGCACCCAACACTGGATCGACCTTGCGCGCAGCTACCACGAGCGCGGCGTCAAGTTCTGGCCCCAGCTCTCCCCTCGCAGCGTCGACTTCCGCATCAACTGGGACAGTTCGATGATGTTCATGGCCTTCCCCGAGGGCTGGCATCAGGTGATCCGCGCGGCGGGT
>JANMVY010000001.1:0-3152 GCA_031393535.1 Actinomycetes bacterium
GCGGCGGAAACCCCCGAACGGCGCCGATCGCCCCTTCCGAGGCCGGATCGTTGACGACGATCTGGATGACCTCCACCCCTGTCACCGTGAGCGGCTCCACAGCCGTGATCGTGATCGGCTCAGCCGTCGGGTTCGCGGGGACGATCGTTCCCCAGGTCATCGTCTCTCCGGCCGACACTCGCTCTCCGACCGAGATGACGTTTCTGCCATTGATCAACGGGCCGTCCGTTGCGCCCGCAGACGGCCGGAGGACCAGGAACGCGACGCCAACCACCAGGAGGACGCCGACGGCGACAAGGCTCAGCCGGCCGCGTCGCCCTGGTCCGGAGAACCTCAATCTACCCCCCACGATGCGCGCGGCGAAGAAAGGATAGGCGTTCCGGGAACCATGAATCCGAGGCGGCCCCGGCTTGCGCAACAGGCACCGTGCCCAACGCGAGCAGCACCGTCATCGTTGCGAGCCGAACCTAGACCTTGACCGATTGTCCTGCCGCCGATCACGCCGCAGCCTACGCGACCAGACGCTCGAACGGGCGGTGCTCATTCTGCATCGTCGCTGCGGGGACGCGAATGCGGAGGAGTACCTATTCGAATGCAGAGCGCGAGATAGTCCCAGTGGTCGGCGCCGGCTCGTCTGCACGGCGGTCTGGAACGAGTCTGGACGTGGGCGGTAGCAAGGCAGGCACGGTGCCAGCCTGCTACGTGATCCTCGAAGCAGTCTCGCCGACACCTCGCACGACCGATCCGAGATGCACGCTGCATCCGACGAGCTCTTGGGGTTGCGTCTTCCGCATCGTTGAAGAATGTGGGCCGGGCGGTGTCGCCACTCGGCAGCACCGACGTAGCGATGCCTCCCCCAAGCTCCATTGATTCAGCGCCATACACGATATGTCCATATGCTGTACTATCATCAGCTCATGGACAGGCACATCACCGGCTACATGCGAGTCTCGACCCAAGAGCAGGCGGATAGTCGGCTGGGCCTTGACGCGCAGCGCACGGCCATCCTGGCGGAGGCGCGACGGCGGGGCTGGGCCGAGGCTGAGCTGACCTTCATCGAAGACGCGGGCTACACCGCCAAGAACCTCAAGCGGCCCGGCGTCCGGGCCGCCCTCCGGGCCCTCGAAACCGGGCAAGCCGACACCCTGGTCGTGGCCAAGCTCGATCGGCTGACCCGCTCGATGGCCGACTTCACGGGGCTCCTGCAGGCGGCCGCCAAGCATCGCTGGGCGCTCGTCGCGCTCGATCTGCAGGTGGACACGACGACACCCAACGGCGAGGCCATGGCGTATGTCGAGGCCGTCTTCGCGAACCTGGAGCGGCGCTTGATCAGCGAACGGACGAAGGCCGCGTTGGCCGAGGCGGCCCGCCGCGGCGTGGTTCTGGGACGGCCGCGCTCACTGCCCGAGGCGGTCGTCGCGCGGATCGTGACCGAACGCCAGCAGGGCGCCACCCTGCAGGCCATCGCCGACCGGCTCACCGACGACGGCGTTGCCGGAGCCCACGGTGGGCGCCGCTGGTATCCCTCGACCGTTCGCGCCGTCCTGCAGAGCGCCGAGCGGCCGACCCCGACGCCTACCGTCGAGGCCCGCTGACCGTGCGCCCCGCGCCAAACCCGGACGTCCCGAGCGACCCGCTCCTGCAGCTGCTGCCGTCCGAGCCACCGTGGTCCTTCTTGGACCTGCCGCCAGCCGAACGGGCGTGGCGCGGGCGGTTCTCTCTCATGACGTGGTCGATGGGCGGGACCACCGTCTTCAGCTGGTCCATGGCACTCAACGACACGCCGATCCACAACGCCGAGGTGATCGCGATCGTGGCCAACACCCCCGACGAGCGCATCCGCTACGAAGTCGAACGCCGACGAGCCGAAGACCAGGCAGGCGTCTAGGTAATGGCGCGGGCGATGGTCCAGGAGGAGCGCAATGACAAGGGTGACTTCGCGCCGACCGGCGTGTGGCTCGCCACCTCCAAGCGGTTACAGGCGCGGATGCTGCCGGGCTCAGCCAGCCGTGACAGGTACATGCAGTACGTGCTCGCCGATGTCGGCCGTCCGACCATCAACTTCACGAACGTCAAGGGCACGTGGGAGGACTGGATCGAGTGGGCCGCGTGGTCGCTCTCGGGCATGTATGTCCACCGGATGACCGAGGTGGCCCCGGCGGTCACCCTCGACCGACTCTATGCCCGGGAAGTACTCGGCGAGACACTGCCCGGGTCGCTCGACGACCAGGCGTTCGTGCCACCGGGGCTTGGAGGCGACACGGTCCGGGAGCTGCACGGTGGGCTCGGCGGGCGATCCACGAGAAGCGCCGCGGCCGCCGCACCGGTGATGCGGTCAAATCCACCGACAGAAGCGACCTCCGCGTCCTCGCCATCGCCCCAAACCGAGAGCTGGCAGGAGTTTCGGGACCGGTTGCAGGCGGAGTCGCGGGGACGGTCCGGGCAACCATCGAGCGTGACGATCCTGGTACCTCCGAAGCGGACCTTGCCGCCCGCCTAGAGGCGCTCGTCCAAGCGACCAACCTTGCCAATGGCAACGACGCCACAACCGCTGCTGCCGCCAACGACGAGCGAGCTGCGCAGTTCAAGAAGGACTTCAGGCGTGGACGACGAACCCACGCCATCGCCAAGGGCGCCATCTCGCACCGCTGAGGGCGACCTCCTTGATCCGGTCGGCTAGGCCGCCGACCACATCACGAGGCTGTTGGCCACGGACGAGGAATGCATGAGTCGGTGATTCGTCCACGAGTACGGCCATGTAGTTGACGAAGCCGAGGTCTGGATCAACTCGGCGCTGAAGGAATTGTCGGACGCACGAAGACGAACCACACAATCAGTGCCAGTAGGATCAGTGCGCCGAAGACCAGGGTCGCGCAACAGCGTCCGTACCGCACCTCTGCAGCAACAGCGACGTTCTCCAGCAACACGCCGAAAGGGTCTGACACAAAGTCGAGTATCGCGTCCGAACGGAACCTGTCAACCCGAGTGAGACACCGTGTCGGACTGTCTAAAAAGGGTCGTGAGATTGGGAACCGTCCACGCGATGGGCCAGCCCGTAGGCCTTGGCCAACCCCGCCTCGCCGTCGCGGTCAACGCGGACGACGCCCGAAAAG
Source organism: Actinomycetes bacterium (assembly GCA_031393535.1). GTDB lineage: Bacteria > Actinomycetota > Acidimicrobiia > Acidimicrobiales > WLNW01 > WLNW01. Next base: position 3,114 of record JANMVY010000001.1, read on the forward strand.
CCGGTCTCGTCGGCGAGCTGATCGATGGCATCCTCAAGG
>JANMVY010000009.1:0-5558 GCA_031393535.1 Actinomycetes bacterium
GAGTCGGGTGCCTGGTTCCCGAACACGTTCGGTGCGGTGCTGCAGCGCCCCAGGATCTCGTGCATCAACGCGAGCTTCACCTGGCCGAAGCCTTGTCCGCCGAGCTCGGGGTCGAGGTGGCACGCCCACAGGCCACGATCGCGTACCTGCTGCTTGAGCGGCGCTGTGCCCTTCTTCCAATTCTCGGCCGACATGTCGTCGTAGAACAGTTCGAGCGGTTCGATCTCGTCGTCGACGAAGGTCCGCATCCAGTCGAGCTGTTCCTGAAACTCCGCGTCAACGCTGAAATCGATGGCCATCGCGCACCCCTCGTCCTGTTTCCCTGGGCGACGCTAGCGGCGCGGGGCGAACGCTTGCCGCCGGCGCGTGTGATGATGGCGCGGTGGGTGGGCGCTGATGCAACGGTGGACCGGTTCGAGCGTGCCGCGTGTCGAAGATCCGCGACTCCTCACCGGCCATGGGCGCTTCGTCGACGATCTCCTGCCCGAGGGCACGGTGCACGTGGCGTTCGTGCGAAGTCACTGGCCCCACGCGGCCATCCTCGGTGTCGATGTCACCGCAGCCCGTGCCATGCCCGGCGTGGTCGCGGTGTTCACCGGTGCCGACGTCGTCGGCGTCATCGCGTCGCGTCCCGGTGTCGGCCCGCCGGGGCTCGCGGTACCCGTTGTCGACGCGATGTGCACCGACCGCGTCCGTTACGTCGGTGACCTGGTGGGCATGGTGGTCGCCACCTCACGGGCACGCGCCGAGGACGCGGCCGAGACCGTCGTGATCGATGCGACGCCGCTCGCGGTGGTGATGATGCTCGACGACGCGCTCGACGACGCGATCGATCCTGTCTTCGCCGACCTCGAGTCGAACGTCGTCTATGACGAAACGTTCTTCTACGGTGACCCCGATCTGCACTTCGCGGGCGCCGCGCGCGTGGTGCGTCGTTCCTTGCTCCAGAGTCGCCAGGCGAACCTTCCGCTCGAAGGCCGCGCAGTGCTCGCAGAATGGGAGCACGACCATCTCACCGTGCATGCCGCGTTCCAGAACCCGTACGCATTGCGTGCGGCGCTCGGCACGCTGCTCGGCCTCGACGAATCGGCCATCACGGTGCGCTGCGGTGACATCGGTGGGTCGTTCGGGCAGAAGGCATACCCGATGCGCGAGGAGATCCTCGTCGCGCACGCGTCGCGGGTGCTCGGTCGGCCGGTCAAGTGGATCGAGGACCGCACGGAGAACCTCGTGACCGCCGGTCATGCGCGCGACGAGAGCATGCACGTGTCCGCGGCGGTCGACCCCGACGGGCGCATTCGCGCGGTGCACGTCCAGATGAGCGTCGATCAAGGTGCGTATCCACTCGCCACGTTACCGAGTTCGATCTTCCCGACCCTGGTGCGTGTGCTCTTCCCCGGGCCGTACGCGATCGAGCACTACCGCTTCGACGCACGCGTGTTTGCGTCGAACAAGGGCAGCTACGTTGCATACCGTGGTCCGTGGGAGGCCGAGACCTTCGCTCGTGAACGGTTGCTCGACGCCATCGCGCACGACCTCGGTCTCGATCCGGTCGACGTTCGCCGGCGCAACCTCGTGCCCGCCGACGAGTTCCCGCGTCCGATGGTCACCGGGCCCACCCAGGAGAACGTGGCCATCGCCGAGACGATCGACCGTGCGTTCGCCCTTCTCGACCTCGCGGCGACGCGCGCCGCCTGTGCCGAGGCACGTGCCCGCGGCCTGTTGCGCGGCGTCGGGTTCGCCGTTGTGCTCGAGCCGGCACCGGGCCCGCAGAACTACGCAGTGGCGCTCGGCGCGGCCGCGTCACCCCGTAGCGCCCAGTCGGCGTGGGCGCGGCTGGGCACCGACGGACACGTGCAGGTGCACACGAGCCAGATCCCGCACGGCCAGGGCCATCACACCACGCTCGCCCAGCTCGCGGCCGACGAGCTCGGCATCGCGTACACCGACGTGCAGATCGTGTCGGGTGACACCGACGACACGCCGTTCAACCTGGTCGGCACCGGTGGGTCACGCGCGGCGACGCTGGCCTCGGGCGCCGTGCTCGGCGCGTCACGTCTGTTGTGCGAGTCCATCATCGTCGTCGCAGCAGCCATGCTCGAAGCCTCCCCGGCCGACCTCGAGCTCGTCGCCGGCGAGGTGGCGGTGCGTGGCACGCCGACACGAGCGGTCACGTTCGCCGCGCTCGCCGCGGCCAACGGCGCGATCGCGGTCACGTTCGACTATGCCGTCCCTCCCGGCGGGTGGACCCAGGCCACCCACGCGTGCGTGGTCGAGGTCGATGCCGATACCGGCGAGGTCGAGATATTGCGCTACGTGGTCGCCGAGGATTGCGGCAAGCTCGTGAACCCCCGGGTGGTCGACGGCCAGATCTGTGGTGGGGTGGCGCAGGGAATCGCCGGTGTGCTGCTCGAGCGGTTCGCATACGCACCGGACGGACAGCCGGTCACCACAACGCTCATGGACTACCTGCCACCGCTCGCGACCGATCTCCCCCGCATCGAGATCGAGCATCTCGAACGATCGAGCCACGGCGAGCACGAGTATCGAGGCGTCGGCGAAGGTGGCGCGATCGGCGCACCCGCGGCCGTTGTGAGCGCGATCGAGAACGCGCTTACGGCCTACGACGTGCAGCTCGGCGAGCAGTACCTCCCGCCGTGGCGTCTGCGCGAGTTGATCATCCAAGCAGGAGGACGATGACCATGACCGGTGCACCATCCACGCTCGTGATCTCACTCACCCCCTTCGACGAACACGACCGGCTCGACCTCGATGCATACCGGCGCCATCTGCGCCGTATGCGCGACGCGGGCATCGGGGTGTACGTGGGAGGTGGCGGCAGCGGTGAGGGCTACACGCTCACGCGCGACGAAACCGAGGCGGTGCTGCAGGTAGCGGCCGAGGAACTGAGCGGCCACGTACCGGTGCGCGCGATGGGGGTCGAGCCACGAAGCGCGAGCGACATGGTGCAGCTCGCCAAGGTGGTCGCTGACGCAGGCCTCGACTCGATGCAGGTGTACTCGCTCGACCCGGGGCATGGTCGCATGCCGCGCCCCGACGAGCTCGAGACCTACTTCTGCGACATCCTCGACGCGCTGCCGGTGAAGGCCGTGTTGTCGACGCACCAGTCGGTGGGGTACTGGCTGTCGATCGACGCGATGGTGCGCCTCGTCGATCGCTACGACAACATCATCGGCATCAACGTCACGAACAGCGACGTGACGTACCTGGTGCGGGTGATCGACGCAGTCGGTGATCGCGTCGAGATCCATGTCGGTGGAGCGATGCACGGTCTGACCGCGCTCGCGCTGGGCGCGAACGGCTTTCTCACCTCCGAGGCCAACCTGGCGCCGAAGCTCACCCAGTCGGTGATCGATCATTGGATCGCCGGTGATCTCGCGGGCGCGGCCCAGGCATTCGCGCGCGTGTTACGTCTGTATGCCGCGATGGCCAACGTGGGTGGCGTCAGCGGCACGAAAGCCGCGTTGAACCAGCTCGGTCTACCCGGCGGCTACCCGCGCAAGCCGCGGTTGCCCGTGCCCCCTGAGTGGGAAGCGCGCATCGCGCAGATCCTGCGCGTCCACGATGTGCGCGGTATCGAGGGGCTGTAGTCAGCGCGCCGCACCGGCGCGGAAGACGAGGATTTGCTCGTTCGTCGCCACGACGACGTAGCAACCCTTGGCGATGATGATCCAATAGCTGATGATGAACCAGTTGGGGGAGGACCCCCGTGTGAACAGTTCAGTAGCTCGCTCGGCCGCCGCTGATGTCGTAGACGGCTCCGGTGCTGTAGCTGCATTCGGGTGAGCAGAGCCAGCTGACGAGTGCCGCGATCTCCTCGGGATGTGCGAGGCGACCCATAGGGGTGCTCGCCAACACGTTGGAGCGTTGTGCGGTCGCGTCGTTCGACGCGGTGCGGGCTGCCGTGGTGATGGCCGTGCCGCCCACACCGCCCGGCGCGATCGCGTTCACGGTGATTCCGTTTGCCGCGAGCTCGCGACCGAGCGCCTTCGTGAAGCCGATCACGCCCGCCTTGGCCGCGGAGTAGGGCGCGAGGTTCGGGTTGCCGTCTTTCCCTGCGATCGATGCGATGTTGACGATGCGCCCTGCGCCCTGCGCGATCATGATCGCCACAACGGCTCGGGTGCACAACATCGTGCCGACGAGGTCGACCTCGATCACGCGCCGGAGCATCGTGCGGTCGTAGGTCGCGAACGATCCGTGCGGCCCGGTGATACCGGCGTTGTTCACCAGCGCGTCGATGGTTCCGTGCCATTCGTGAACGCGTGTGGCGAGCGCGTCGTCCGACTCGGTGTCGGCGATGTCGACGTAGAACGCCCGCGCCTCGTGCCCCGCGGCGCGCAGTCTCGCCGCGTGCGCCTCTGCGCCCGCAGTGTCGATGTCGGCAACGGCAATCGCATAGCCGTCGTTTGCGAGGCGCATGGCAATGGCGGCGCCGATCCCGACGGCCGCACCCGTGACAATCGCAGTACGCATCGACCCCAAGGTAGCTGGTAGCCGCCCACAGGCGCAGCGGGCCGCGACGAGTCACGACACGGCAGGCGCTCGGCGCGTAGGGTTCGCCAAGGGGGTGCTGAGATGCAAGAGATGCTGCAACGTCGAGAGCTTTCGGCCGTTGTCGCCGGTTGCGCTGTGCAGGCAACGTGTGCGGGCGACGCCATGCCACTCGTCGTGCTCGATCATTCGATCGCCGATCGCCGGTGGCACGGCGTGCATGATGCGCTCGCCGAATCGCACACGGTCCATGCGCTCGACCTGCCGGGGTTCAACGGCGCGCCCCGGCCGGCGTGGGCACGCGATGTCCGTGACATGGCGGCGCTGGTCGGCGGATACATCCGCAAGGCGATCGGTGGCCCGGTGGTGGTGGTCGGCAGCGAGTTCGGTGGATGGATCGCGGCCGAGTTGGCCGTGCTGGCACCCGAGCTCGTGACCCACCTCGTGCTGGTCGGCTCGGCGGGCCTGTTACCCACCGACGGTGCCGCCATCGTCGACATGATGCTCGTGTCGCACAGCGGCTATGCGCGCGAATGTTTCAGCGACGACGCGGCGTATGACGCGTTCTTCGTCGGTGGGCTCACCGACGAACGCCTCCTGGCATGGGATTTCAACCGCGAGATGGTCGCACGCGTCGCGTGGAAGCCGTACATGTACAACCGGCGCCTCGCTCCGATGCTGGCCGATCTCCACGCGCCGACCGCCGTCGTGCGTGGCGCGCGCGACCGGGTCATGCCCAGCTCGTGCGCCGACCAGTTCGTATCGCTCATCGCGAACGCATCACTCCACCTCGTCGATGGTTGCGGCAACGCAGTCGCGCTCGAACGCCCCGACGCAGTGGCCGACACCGTACGCACGCTCGTCGCGGGCTGAAAGGAAGCACCGATGTTCCTCAGCTACTTCACCGAGCAGCCGATGAGTGCGTATCCGGCGGACGAGGGCCGCAAAGCCGGATACACGGCGTTGCTGTTCTCGAACAAGCACTTCGATCCGGTCGAAGGCAGCCGCTTGTACAACGAACGCCTTGCCGAGTACTTGCTCGC